>JAQIBH010000020.1 GCA_027859205.1 Bacteroidales bacterium
GGTAGTAAAATGAGTTTAGAGAGAGTATATGATGAAAACGGATATAAAGATAGAACAGAATTTAACTCACGACTATTGGCTTTTTCTACGCCAATAAAAAAAGATTAAAATCTCCTGTAACAAATTCCCAATGTTATCCGTCATACAGAAAAAACAGATTATAAATTAAAAATGTTAAAATCATGAAAAAAACAGTATTAATATTGCTTAGCTTAATAATTACATTAAGTGTATTTGGGCAAAACGAAGAAGCCAATACAGATGAAATGAAGCGCGCTCATCCGGCAGGCGAGAAAGAGTTGCAAAATCAGAAAGACGATACTACAAACATTAGATTTAAAAAGAAGACTGTACAAATCGTTGAAGATGATGATGAAACACAAATCTTTGTAAAAAAACATAAAAAGAATGACGATGATTGGGATTGGATTTGGGATGACAGCGAAGGATTTAAAGGATCTTGGTCTGGATTTTCAATGGGATTAAGCAATTTTGTAGATAAGGATTTTTCGTTAAGTCGTGTTACTGGTGATGAGTTTATGGATTTAAATACAGGTAAATCCTGGAACATGAACGTTAATTTTGCTCAATACAGTATAAATTTTATTGGGAATAAATTTGGTTTAGTAACAGGCTTAGGTCTTGAGTGGAATTATTATCGTTTTGACAATGATAATTCTGTTCAACAAGATCCACTAAGTGGAGAAATAGTAATTAGAGATTTAGCTATTGAAAAACCAGGTTGGGACATTTTGGAATCTAAATTATCAACCACATATGCAACACTGCCTATATTATTAGAGCTACACTCTTCCTCAAGTCAGAGTAACGGAGTTGTATTTGCAGCAGGAGCAATTGGAGGTGCTAAGTTAGGATCAAACACAAAGATTGTTTATAAAGAAAACGATAATAAAAACAAAGCAAGAATTAGAGAGGATTATAATATTTCGCCTTTTAGATACGGAGTTCACGCGCGTTTAGGTGTTGGAGATTGGTTAATTTATGGCACTTATTATTTTACATCAATATTCGAGAAGGACAAAGGTCCTGAGTTATATCCTATTTCGGTTGGATTTGCTTTATCGTTTGAGTAAGGGTTTATAAATGTTAATATAAAAGAGCTACTTTAAAGGGGCTCTTTTTTTGTGTTTATGTAAAACATTGTAAATTATATTACACAGATTTGATAGTTTTATGAATAAAACTTTATTTAATCTATCTGCAACATATTTGTTTATTTATTATTATAGTTTGTGTAACTTGCGTTATCCAACAATATTATTCTACAACTTATGAGATATATTGTCTTATTTTTTTTGCTATTGCCAAGTATTCTGTTTGCACAAATAGTAGAGATAGATAGCTTAAAATTCTTACTTAATCGCCCTGACGATTCGTTAAAGGCCGTAATTTTAATTGATATTTATGAAAATTATGAACAAGGAAAAGTACTATTAGGAAAGGAATATCTTGATCAAGCCTTGGAGTTAACTAATGATTTGGGAGAAGTTACATTAAAAGCCACAGTTTTACTAAAATATAGTAATTTTTATATTATTACAGGAGATTTTGAAAAAGCAATAAATTATGCGAATAAAGCTAAAGAATTCTGTGAGGATATAAATTATTTTAAAGGGACTGGCAAAGCCTATAATAACCTTGGTGCAACATATGAAAAGCTGGGAAAATATGATGAAGCAATGGACAATCTCATTAAAGCTCTTAATATTTATGAAACTATTGATGATTCTTCAAATATAGCTAGGACATATTTGAATCTTGGGCTGTTATATTCAAGACAAGAAGATTATATAAAGAGCCTTGAACTATATAATAAGTCGTTGGAAATTAGAAAGAAATTAGATGATAAAGCAGGAATTGCTCTTTTATATAACAATATGGCTATAGTAAATTATTATTTAGAAGATTATGATAACGTGAGAAGTTATTTTGAGAAATCTTATGAAATGTATGTAGAAATTGGGAATTTAAGACGACAATTAATGGCCTTGTCCAATTTAGCAGAAATAAATAATATTATTGGACAAAAAGAAAAAGCTCTAGTAGCATATTTTAAAATTCTTGAACTGGAAAAAGAATTAGGGCATAAAGGAGAATTATCACAAACACATATATTAATTGGACAGATATATCAGTCGAGGGATGATTTCTATAATTCAAAAAAACATTATAATCTAAGTCTTAAAATTGCTCAGGAGATAGATGCTATTGTTGATATTAGAGATGTATATGGACAATTAGCTGAGATTTATAAAATTGAAAAGAATTTTGAGAAAGCACTTGAGTATAATGAAATGTATGCAGCTTTAAACGATTCTATTTTTAACTCAGATAAATCGCGTCAAATAAAGGAGATAGAGACTCAATATGAAACAAAGAAAAAGGAACAACAAATTGCAAATCTAGAAAACGAAAAAATTATAAAAGATTTTAAAATAAAGAAGCAACGCAATTTCTCAATATTCTTAATCGCCGGATTTATTTTTGTTTTAAGTTTTCTTTTAATATTGTTTGCACAAATCAAAAGAATTCGCAAAGCCAATTCTATATTGACATACCAAAAAAAGCAAATTACCGAAAGTATAGAGTATGCAAGTCGAATACAAACAGCAATATTACCGCCAGGGGATTATATTACACGTGTTATTCCCGAACATTTTATTGTGTATAAACCTCGCGATATTGTTAGTGGCGATTTTTATTGGATAACACATAAAGATGGTAAAACAATTGTTGCAGCAGTTGATTGCACAGGACATGGAGTCCCCGGAGCGTTTATGAGTATGCTTGGGTTTGCATTTTTAAACGAGATTGTAAATACAAATTCTGATTTGAACGCAGGTGCGATTTTAGACCAACTTCGCGATTATGTAAAAAAATCGCTGCATCAAACCGGGAAAAAAGATGAAGCAAAAGACGGAATGGATATCGCACTATGTATAATTGATGCTGCAAATGGTAAATTGCAATATTCTGGTGCATACAATCCTTTATATTTAATTCGTAATAATGATTTTATTTCTCTTAAAGCCGACAGAATGCCAATAGGCATACATATCATAGAAAAAGAGTCGTTTACAAACCATGAGTTGGAAATTCAGAAAGGAGATGTAATTTACATTTTTACCGATGGATATATAGACCAATTTGGCGGGCCCGAATCTAAAAAATATAGATTATTGCCATTTAAAGAAATGCTCATGCAAATAACAAATAAACCAATGAATGAGCAAAAAGAAATATTAGAAACAGAATTTGCAAAGTGGAAAGGGAAATTTGAACAAATTGATGATGTTTTAGTCATGGGAATCAAAATTTAAACTAAGATTTACTATATTTAGACTTTTAAACTGAGTAATTAATTGTAAAAAATTATAAAAATGAGACTTCTTTTAATAAGTAATTCTACAAATGCCGGAGAAGCATATCTTGATTATCCTAAACATGAAATAAAGAAATTTTTAGGAGATAAAGTAAAAAAGGTATTGTTTGTTCCTTATGCAGCCGTAACTTTTTCTTTCGACGATTATCAGAAAAAAGTTCAAGAAAGATTTTCTGAACTAGGCTATGAAGTAGATTCTATTCATTTATATGATCACGGCAAAAAGAAACAGGCACTTAAGGATGCCGAGGCGATAATTGTTGGCGGAGGAAATACATTTAATCTTTTAAAAACAATTCAGCAACAAGATTTAATCGATACTATTCGATATGAGTGTTTAAAAGGGACCCCGTTCGTTGGGTGGAGTGCAGGATCAAATGTAGCATGTCCAACAATTTGCACAACAAATGACATGCCGATTGTTGAACCAGAGAGTTTTCATGCAACTAATCTTGTTCGGTTTCAAATAAACCCTCATTATTTAGATGCAAATCCAGATGGACATGCAGGAGAATCCCGCGAACAACGAATTGAGGAATATTTAGTGGCAAATCCTTACACCTACGTTGTAGGTTTAAGAGAAGGAACAATGTTGAAAATTGATAAAGGTGAAGTGGAATTATTAGGCCCGCGAAAAGCAAGAATATTTAAGCATAATGAAAAACCAATTGAGCTTGCTGCCGGTGATGATTTTGATTTTCTGTTTGATTAGATAATACTATGTAAAAATAATAAAGCTGCTTAATTTCAATTGGGCAGCTTTTTTTGTGCATCAAAATTAAAATAGATTCGTCTATAATTGAAAATCAACATTTGATGTTATAACTTTTGGTTTTATCAAACGTCATACTTAAACAAATTAAAATACCATGATTAAGAATTTCTTTTTAACAGCTTTTAGAAATGCTTTTAAAAACTGGACATACTCTATTATAAATATATTAGGGCTTTCAACAGGATTAGCAGCAATAATTTACATTACTCTATTTGTTCAGTTTGAACTTGGGTATGACAAACTTCATGAAAAGGCGGATCAAATTTATCGAGTTGGGGTTTATGGCATGATGATGAATAATGAGCTTAATCAGGCAGTTACCGCAGCACCAATGGCAGAAGCAATGATTAATGATTACTCAGAAGTTTTAAATGCATGTCGGATAAATAAATCTGGAGATTGGTTAATTCGTTATGGAGATGTGAAATTTAATGAAAAGGAATTCCTTTTTGCGGATTCAACATTCTTTGAGGTTTTTTCATTTAAATTACTTAAGGGTGATCCCAAAACCGCCTTAACCAAACCAAACAATATTGTGATAACAGAGACAGGTGCAAGAAAATATTTTGGGAACGAGGATCCAATAGGTAAAATGTTAAGAGTTGAGAGTGATACGGCTTTATACGAAATAGTTGGTTTGATGGAAGATCCTCCTGAAAATTCACATTTTCATTTCGATTTATTAGGTTCAATGTCAAGAATAGGTCCAAGTAGAAATACTTTTTGGGTTTCTCACAATTTTTATACTTACATAATATTAGCAGAAGGAACAGATCAGGCTGCATTTGAGGAAAAAATGCAATCAATGGTTGAAAAATATGTTGGCCCTCAAATCGAACAGTTTTTAGGCATTAAAATGGAGGAATTTGCAAGCTCAGGGAACTCCTTTAGTTATTTTATTCAACCTTTATTAGATATTCATTTGCGTTCTGATTTACAAGCTGAGTTAGAGACAAACGGTAATATCCAATACATATATATATTTATTTCGATAGCAATATTTATTTTAGTAATAGCGAGTATAAATTTTACTAATCTGTCAACAGCAAGAGCATCGAAACGATCAAAGGAAGTTGGAATTAGAAAAGTAGTTGGCGCTATGAAACAACAGCTTGTTGTGCAGTTTTTAATGGAGTCATTTTTAATTACATTGGTTTCGCTGGGCCTCGCAATTATTCTTCTTGAGTTATTCTTACCGGGATTAAATAATTTGGTTCATATTCCTTTAGAAATTAGTTATTTTGCTAACTGGTATATTGTTCCTTCATTATTTTTATTAGTTTTTATTGTAAGTTTAATGGCAGGTAGTTATCCGGCGTTCTTTCTTGCTTCTTTCAGGCCAGTTGCTGTTCTAAAAGGTAAGCTAAAAATTGGAGTAAAAGGAGGAATTTTAAGATCCGTTTTGGTTATTACCCAGTTTGTTGTTTCTGTTTTCATACTATTGTCAACATTTACAGTTTCTGATCAACTGAAATACATGCTGAACAAGGATTTAGGATTTGAGAAGGAGAATGTGTTAATGATTCGAAGATCTGATGCTCTAAAAACCAAAATGGAAGCTTTTAAAGCTGAATTGCAAAAAAGACCATCTGTTATTAATGTTACAAATTCCAATACCTACCCAGGCAATAACTTTTCAAATAATGCTTTTTGGTTAGAAGGAGAATCAACTAGTAATACATACTTGTTACATCAAGCAAGAGTGAGTTTTGACTATGGCAAAACACTTAATTTTGAACTAAAACAGGGACGATTCTTCTCAAGAGATTTTGCAACAGATTCAAATGCAATAGTTATTAATGAAGCAGCGGTTAAATCTTTAGGATTAGAAGATCCAATAGGAAAAAATATACTTCAGCCTGGAAGAAATAATGAATTTTTACAAAGACCTATTATTGGAGTTGTAAAAGACTTTAATTTTAAGTCTTTACACACAAAGATAGAACCTGTTGCTTTTACATTAATGCGAGGAAATAATGAGGGTGTAGTAAGTGTTAAATTAGAACCAGGAAACATTAGCAGTTCTATTCAGCAAATCCAAAATGTTTGGGATGAATTTGAAACAGGATATCCTTTCGAGTATTTCTTTTTTGACGATCATTTAAAAGAGATGTATACAGCAGAGCAAAGGACAAATAGCATTTTTGTTTTATTTACGATTTTATCAATTTTAATTTCTTTTCTTGGCCTTTTAGGATTGATATCATTTATTACCGAGCAGCGAAAGAAAGAAATTGGCGTTAGAAAAACATTTGGATCATCTACTGGAAATATAGTAGTTATAATAAGCAAAGGGATTCTAAAACTCATTGTAATAGCTTCGATTGTTTCATGGCCAATTGCATATTGGGTAATGAACAATTGGTTGCAAGATTTTTCTTATAGAGTAGATATAAACTTAGTAATGTTTGTTGTAATTCCTGTTCTCACAATAATATTATCATTATTAACCGTTATATACCAAACCGTAAAAGCTGCAAGGAAAAATCCGGCAGAAACATTACGCTATGAATAATTAAATAACATATAAGTAATTAAAAAAATCAAACATTATGCTCAAAACTAGCAGCTTAGTAAAAATATTTAAAACCGACGAGATTGAAACAACTGCTTTAAATAAAGTTGATCTTGAAGTTAAAAGCGGCGAATTCGTTGCAATAATGGGTCCTTCGGGTTGTGGAAAATCTACCTTGTTAAATATTGTTGGATTATTAGATAATCCTTCGGGAGGCGAATTGTTTTTCAATGATATAGAAGCATCTAAATTTAAGGAAAGGCAACGAACCGAACTTCGTAAAGCCAATGTTGGATTTGTTTTTCAGAGTTTTAATTTGATCGACGAGCTTACAGTTTTTGAAAACGTTGAGCTTCCCTTATTATATTTAAAAGTGTCTGCTTCCGAAAGAAAGAAAAAAGTTGATGCCGTCTTAGATAGAATGAAAATTGCTCATCGTAGAAAGCACTTTCCTCAGCAATTGTCTGGTGGTCAGCAGCAAAGAGTTGCAATTGCTAGGGCCGTTGTGGCTAATCCAAAGTTAATTCTAGCCGATGAGCCAACAGGTAACCTGGACTCAGCTAATGGAGAAGAAGTAATGAAATTATTGACAGAACTAAATACAGAAGGTACTACAATAGTTATGGTAACACACTCTCCTTCTGATGCTGAATATGCACATCGAATTATTCAATTATTCGACGGACATATAGTAACCGAAAATATTAAGAA
>JAQIBH010000061.1 GCA_027859205.1 Bacteroidales bacterium
CGCTGCTTACAAAGATGATGAATTAGAATATTCTTCGATCAATGAAATTACTAGCGAAGCATACTTAATTTTTCCCGGTGACTATGTAGTATTGACTGAAGATCCTGAGGTTGTTCAAACACAATATATTACAGAGAATCCTGATGGTTTTATAAAGTGCAAAGACTTACCAAGCTATAATGATGATATGGGACGAGTTATACTATTAGATAAATGGCAAAACTTTATTGATAATTTTGGATATGATGATGATATGCAATTTGCATTATTAGCTACTGACGAAGGTGTGTCTTTGGAACGTATAAATTATAGCAGACCTTCAGATGATAAAACAAACTGGCATTCGGCATCACAATTAGTTGGTTTTGCAACTCCTGCATACGAGAATTCTCAGTTTACTGAATTGGAAGACATTGAGGATGAGGTTAATATTGAGCCGGAAACTTTTTCTCCTGACAACGATGGTTTTGAAGATGTTACAAATATCAGTTTTACATTTGATGAACCAGGTTATGTTGCAAATATTAAGATTTATGATTCAAAAGGTAGATTAATAAGATACTTAGCCAATAATTTACTTTTAGGTATTGAAGGTGTAATTACTTGGGATGGATTAGATGAAGAGAATCAAAAAGCGCCGGTTGGTATTTATGTAATTTACATTGAAATATTTGATTTAGATGGCAATGTAAAACAGTATAAAAAGGCAGTTGTGCTTGCAGCAATGTGGTAAAAATTATTAATAAATCCTTCCAAACTATATTGAAATATTAAAAACAAGATAGTTTAGAAGGATATATGAAAAGGATAATTTTGTTTATTTTCTATTCGTTTGTGTCATCGTTTCTGGCACTGCAATAATGTAATTTCCCTTGTCAATATTTTCTTCTTCTAGTTCCAATACATCTTCTTGAGAAACAATGCTAATTGTTTTTATATTTAAACCTGGTTTCAATTTATTTATCCACCATACAATTCCTTCAAAATTGTCAGAATGGTATGCTCCATCAAAATGAAAGAGTAACTTTCCTTCTGACCAGTTTTTTAGAATAAAATGCGCCATGGTTGCATCCTTAGCAGCCTGTGCTTTTGGATAATTTTCAAAAGATGGTTTTTCTTCTTCTTTGCTTTCACCCATTGCCATAGCCATTGGACTCTTTTTGTCTGCCGAGACGGTAGTGTCAGCCATAGCATGTGTTTTAGTTGAGTCTGGAGCTACATGCATTGTTAGCATCTTTTTGGTTGAATCTGAAGCAGCTGGCATTGTAGGTTTTCCTTTTGTAGAATGACTTGCTGGGTCGAACATTTTCAGCATTTCTTTGTAACAATTAAGCTCAGGATCATAAAGTTCTACTAAATCAGGACCAATATATTGTTTAGCTTCATCGCTTAGTTCATCTAATGCTTCAAAACCTTTTTTATTGATCATCGAGGCATATCTACGAGGAATATTTGTTGCAATATATCTTAGTCCATTTTCTCTTGCAAACTCAACTACAGGTTTGTAATCCGTTTTGTAGTTAGGCCATAAACGAGCATCACCTTCAAATTTTTCTGCAGCAAATGCACTGTCAAGGTATTCATCAAGCACGAGTTGTTGATCTGCTTCAAACATTTCAGAACCAATCATAAGATTATTCTTTTTTACTTCGTGTAAATCTTCTGTGATTTCATATTGCAACCAATGAGAAATTGGGTCAGTATGATGCTCACCAAAAAATACGATGTCGGCAGTTTGTATATCTTTCAACATTTTTGAGTATTTTGCTGCTTTGCCTTCTTGATTAAATAATTTATAAGCAGGTTTATCTTGAGCAAATGCAAAATTTACTAATAATGTTAAAACTATAATTGAAATAGATTTTTTCATAAGATTTATTTTATTTTCATTTTGGTAAACACCACTTTAAATACTAAATTATATAACTAGATGGTATAAATTAATTATTTGCTATCAAATTTTTTTCTCAGTATCAGAACAAAAGGAATTGCAAAAAATGCAAGTACAGATGCTACTTTATAAGTTGCAACTAATCCAATATAATCACTAAGTATACCGATAAAAAGTGCAGTAAACGAAGATGAAATAAAAGAAATAAACATAAACACACCACTTAAAAAAGCCTGATGTTCTGAGTCAATATCCATTACAAGAGCAAGAAGAACAGGGGTTGATGATATAAGGAAAAATCCTAATAGCAACAACAAAGGAAACATCATAACGCCTTCGGTATAAGTAAATAAAAACATGAGTATTGGCGAAACCAAGATGATTATTGTTAACATTCTTATTCTTCCAATTTTATCGGAGAAAGTACCTGCTAAATACGCTCCAATTGCACCTGCAAATTCAAATACTGACAAAGAAACACCTCCTAACCATAATGAACCTCCATTTTCTTCGAGATAAGTTGGAAGGAAGCTGGAAATGGAAGTTTTCATAAATCCACGGAAAAACATTATACCTGTAATAAGGATAAAAAAAGGCAGATGTTCAATAAATGTTTCTTTAATACCTTTTAATGATTTATCATTTTTTATATCCTTTGAAATATTAATATTCTTAAGTCTAAAATACAGAATTAAAGATGCCAGTAATCCAAAAGGGATCAGTCTAAAAGTCCCCTCTAAACCCCAAACATCAACAGCAGCAACTATAATTAAAGGACCAACGGTTCGCGCAGCTTCTCCACCAAGCATATAAAAACTCATTCCTTTTCCTATTCTATCACCTGAAATCTTTTTTATTAAAACAGGTGTTGGAACATGAAACAAAGCGGAGCTTAATCCCATAACAAAAAGCAAAATTATGATTATAATATATAGGGGAGCTACTCCAAGCAAACTCATACAAATAGTAGTAACAGCAGGAGCAAGTATTACTAAATACCTAATTTTTAAGTTATCTGCAATTATTCCTATAAATGGATTAAGCAAAGCAGGAATTTGTTGAGCGACAAACATTAAACTAACAAGTGTATTGTTTATGCCTAGCTTTGCTTTTAAAAGGGGTACAATTGGAGCAAGGAATGCCGAATAAGTATCGTGCACAAAATGCGCAAAAGAAATTACAAGAATATTTTTTAGTTGGAATTTTTTCTGTTTTTCCATAAACTAATAGAGCTTGTCCAAAGAACAATAAAACTGTAAAAATGTTTCGACAAACTCAGTATAGATAGTTAAACATCAATATTTCATATTGTACTGTCGAAGTGTTTTAAATATATAGATATTTTTCGGACAACTTTCTGTGTTATAATTGAGAAATTAACTCTTCCATTATCAGCGTCATCTTGGTTTCGGCTTTTGCAGCTACTTTTTGCACTTCTTCGTGCGTTACTTCAACAATTTTCCCCGGAACACCCAGATCAGTAATAATAGAAATAGCAAAACAAGGTATGCCCATTTGTCTGGCGATAATTACTTCTGGAACTGTTGACATACCAACGGTGTCGCCACCTAAAATTCTAAAATATTGATATTCCTTTGGAGTTTCAAAAGTTGGACCTGTTGTTGCAACGTAGCAACCTTCCTGTACTTTTAAATTATTCTTTTTGGCAATTTCTTTTGCTGCTTCAATTAATTTTAAATCATAAGGTTCGCTCATATCAGGGAATCGAGCCCCAAATTCTGGAATATGTTTTCCAATTAACGGGTTTGGAATTAAATTGATATGATCATTTATAATCATTAAATCACCAATTTCGTAATATGGATTTACTCCGCCGCTTGCATTCGATACAAACAATGTTTTTATGCCAAGAAATTTCATAACACGAACGGGAAATATTACCATTTCCATTGGGTAACCTTCGTAATAATGAAAACGACCTTGCATTGCAACAATTTTTTTGCCTCCTAATTCACCAAAAATCAACCTGCCGTGATGACCATCAACTGTTGAAACAGGAAACCCGGGAATAGTATCGTAATCAAGAGAATGCTCTATTTTTATATCTTTAACCAATCCTCCAAGTCCTGTTCCTAAAATAATTCCAACTTCCGGACTAAACTTAGTTTTATCTTGGATATAAGAAACTGTGCTTTTTATTTTTTCTAACATATTCAGTGATTTGCTGGTTAAAATTATCTGTTCGGTCATTTAAAAATTCCACCTTAATAGGAATATAGAAAAATGAATCTATAAGATTATCAGCAATATTACTAAATTTTTGTAAACGCATAGCATCTTTTTCTGTAGTAATTATGATTTTCTTGTTGGATTCAATGGAATCAAATTTATTTATAATCTTCTTAATGTCAGACTCTTTAAAGTTGTAATGATCCGGATATTCTATTTTATGGATATTTTTAGAAATATTTTCTAGTATATGATTTTGTAAAGGTTTAGGGTTTGCAATACCCGTTATTAATAAAATATCGTAGTCGTTAAGATTTTCGTTTTCAACTTTATTAGCCGAAGTATTATAAACAGTCTTTAATTTTCCATATTCGAAACTTGTAAAGTATACAACCTGGAATGGATAAGATTTTAATTCGTTAAAAATTAGTCTTCGATCAATTGGTTTTAAATCCTTAGGAGATTTTGTAATAATAATTATATTGGCTCGTTTCTTTTCGAAAGCGTGTTCTCTTAAATCACCAAAAGGTAGAATATAATCCTTATCGATTGGTCTTGAATAATCTATCAATAAAATGGATAAATTTGTATTTATTTTTCGGTGTTGATAGGCATCATCCAACAAAATCACATCTAAATCACTATTTGAGGCGATTAATTGATTTATTCCGTTGCTTCGATCAGCATCAACTGCAACATCAATTTCAGGGAATTTTTGTTTAATTTGTCTTGGTTCATCACCAATTTCCATAACTGTTGACTCGGAGGTCGATAAAACAAATCCTTTTGAATTTCTTTTATATCCTCGACTTAAAGTTGCAACCTTAAAGTCCGATTTTAAAAAGTCAACTAGATATTCAATATGTGGAGTTTTTCCTGTCCCTCCAACTGTTATATTTCCAACAGAAATTAAAGGAATATTGAAATTGTTTGATTTAAATAATTTATAATCATAAAAACGATTTCTGATATATACAATAAAACCGTAAAGCAAACTTAATGGCAATAATATTGGGCTTAATATAATTCTGGTTTTATTTGGCATTTAAAATTCTTTTTATTTTCTAGTTAATGGTTAAAACCCTGCAAACTTGCCGGACGGCTGTCAGGTTTTATTGCAGTTACTTTAGTTCCATAAATTTAAAATATCGAACATCGAATATTGATTAACGAATTTCGAAGTAGCCTTCTAACTATGCATGAAGTACAAAAGTTTGAATACACTTTTAAAATCATCATTCATCATTCCTTGTTCATTATTCGAAATTAAATGTAGCGAATTTCATTCGCAGCATAAAACTATGGCACTTTTAGTCCA
>JAQIBH010000116.1 GCA_027859205.1 Bacteroidales bacterium
AGACCCGATAATCTAAAAATATAAATCAAATAATGCAGAAAATATATTAAAAGTTTAAATCTGCACTATAAGCGTTTTTAAAAACATAGAATATTGTAGTCGTGAATAATGCAGGTTAAACACTCAATTTCGGAATAATCACCATTTTTTAATTCAGCGAGACATATAACAGGTACGTTATCAATAATCTCAAGAAAATAAATAGTGCCATTGCGTGTTACTGCAGGGGTCAAAAAACCAATCAAATTATTTATTGTTCTTGGTTCACCCCAACCTTGTTCTGTTTTATCCTAAATCCAGATATCATTATCCAGATTCCCATTTTTTATCTTAGGTCTTTTTGATGCAAAATATAGCTTTTCACCATCATAAGTTATAAAAGGTTGGTCATCATGATAATTACCCGAAAAATGGGCAATCATAGGCTCGGACCATATATTATTTTCAAATTTCACATAAAATATTTTTCTAGTTTCATTATTCTCACTAACAGTAGACCAATATATTTCTCTATCATCGGGAGTAAAGGTTGGGCTACTATGTGCTAAATGATTAATAATATCAGGTGCAAATAATTCTGCCGACTTGTCAGGTGGAATTTGACCAAGATATTTCCAAGATATATCTTGTCCGAATAGAACTGTTGTAGAAAGAACAAAAGTAATAATTAACATTTTTTCTCTCATGAGTATCCTATTAAATGGCTACTAACGGTCCACGGGTTTGCAGCTGTTAGCGGTTCGTTGTTTAATTCCTAAGTTTCAATTATTTCCTTACAAATCGACACAAGCAATGAAAAGAAAATATTAATAGCTTGTATTACCAATATTATTTCACTTTGACATCTTTATATAATTTTGAACTAATAATAGTCGCTACAAATAATTCTAACAACCCCCAAGCTGTTCCTATTGCAACAAGTGGAAGTGGCATAAATCCATAAGCTACCAAGGCAGCACTAGACAAGAAATAAGTAAAAAACCAAAAGCTCAAAGTAACCACAATTATAGCGTTACACTTTTTTTTAAATTTTGAATGTACCAAGGCATAAAACAATACAATGGCTTGACCAAATATCATAGAATTGAATGCGAAGAACACCATTGATCCAGGACTTAAAGGAGGTATATTCCGACTTGCTAATACTTGATCCATTTGATCGCCAACAATGGGAATCAGTCCAGCACCAACTGTTAATATGGTGATTCCTGCAACTAATCCACTTGTAAATACACTTTTAATGTTAATATTTATTTGTTTATCCATTTGATTATAAATTTGTTCTTTTTTCTATGCGGTTCTATATATTGTTGGTGAAACACCAAGTTTTTTCTTAAATAGTTTACTAAAGTTTTGAGGGTATTCAAACCCAAGTTCATAAGCTATCTCGTTAATACTTTTATCAGAACTAATTAGCAAGTTTTTTGCCTTTTCCAATAAATAGTAATGAATATGTTCCTGAGTGTTTTTACCTGTTTGGCTTTTTAATAAATCGCTAAAGTAATTTGGCGAAAGGTTCATTGCGTCAGCACAGTACTTGACAGAAGGAATACTTCTGTTCAGTGTAACATTCGAATTAAAATAATCGGAAATAAATTTTTCAAACCTGATAATAATATTCTTATTTTGATTGACTCTGGTAATAAACTGCCTACCGTAAAACCGCTTACAATAATTCAGTAATAGTTCTATATTTGAAACTATTAACTCTTTCGAATACTGGTCAATATTTGTATTGTACTCGATTTCCATTTGTTTAAGAATGGATAACAAAATTTGTTTTTCTTGTTCAGAAAGCTGCAAAGCTTCATTCTCACTATAAGTAAAGAATGTATAATCACTTATTTTATCTCCAAGAGCATTGTTTCTTATCAATTCGGGATGAAAATATAAACCCCAGCCTTCAGTACTACTTTCTTCTTTTTTTCTATCGAAAGTGATCACCTGCCCAGGAGCGACACAATGTAAAGTACCTTCTTTGTGGTCAAAAGGTTGCCTGCCATATAAGAAGTTACAATGTTTTTTAAAGTTTATGGAGTAAAAACTGCACATAAAGCTCCCTGATTCTGGAGCATTTTTTACATCAACTTTTGAATAATCAACAACTGTAATCAAAGGATGTTTTGGCTTATCGAAACCTACAATTTCGTGAAGTTCGCAAATTGTTTGAACTTTGTAAACTAAATTTTTTATGATTGGTTTTAAAATTTCCAGATACAAATAAACAAACAATTGTAGAAATTGTAAATAGTCAAATTACTGATTATTGTATCCATTTTACGGTTTACAATGACCGCTAACGGTCCGCGGGTTTGCAGCTGTGGGGTTTTCGCCGCGTTTCAGTATCCTCCATTACCGATAGTTAAAGATAATATAATTTGTTTAATTAAAATAAAAATCCCGTATGCTGTAAGACCCGCTGTTACCCACTGTATAAAAAATTAGTCTATAAAAGTTTCCTTAAGTTTCAATTTAACTTCTTCAATTTCCTTTTCAGTTAAATTGTCAAGTAATTTTATGATTCTTTGCTTATCAATTGTTCTAATTTGATCAAGCACAATCCAGCCTTTTTTATTATCATGCTTAACAGGAACTCTCGTTGGATACTTTTTAGATTGACTTGTCATTGGAGCAATAACGACTGTATTCAAATATTTATTCATCTCATTTGGAGAAATTATCACACAGGGACGAGTCTTTTTAATCTCACTCCCAACTGTCGGGTCAAGATTAACTAATACGATTTCATACTGATTTATTGCCATTCTTCAAAATTTTCGTCTTCAAACAAGTTATTCATTAATGGCTTATCATCACCGCTTTCATGCATCTTCTTAAAAGCTTTTTCCCAACCTTTTCTTGGTTCAGCTTTTGGTTTCAAAATGATATAACCTTTCTCAAGTATTAGTTCAACTTTATCCCTAATATTGTACTTTTCAAGCAGAGTTTTGCTCAGTCTTATACCTTTTGAATTACCAATTGGAACAATTGAAATATCCATAACTTTTTCTTTTAAATTGTAATTACAAAGTTAATACATTATTTCCCACAAAACAAAGGATTTCCAATTTTTTATATTGTGGGTAACTAGTAAATATAATTACCTTTTATCCATCTACACATCTATTTATTGTTATGCATGGACAAATTTCGTGTTCAATTATTACATAAAGCTACCAAAAAAATAAACAAAATCATGCTTGCCATATAATTTGCTTATGAGTATGAATATAATAATTATGTTATTTTTATGAAATCATTAAAATCATTTTTATTATAAGCTTATTAAACTAGTTTCAAACTAATCAGTCAAACTCAAATATCTAAAAAATCATATATGAAAAAAATAAATTTAATTATTATTCTAACTATTCTGATACAATTGTCGTGGGCACAAGAAACAGTACAAATTAATAAGTGGAAAATAACAAATCCGCAAAAAATAAATATGCCGGCTTTTTCGGATATTAAAAACATTGATGGCGATACATTTGAAGAATCAAAATTATTAAACACTACTCAGATTGATTTAAACAGTAAATCTTTAACATGGAAAAATATTGAAATAAGTTCTGATAGTATTGTATTAAATCAAATCTCAGAAAATAATCTAGTATTGTTATCGAGTTATTTATCTGTTGATCAATGGACACAAGGTTCATTAAACATAAACATGAATGCATACTTCGAAGTGTATGCAGACAATAAACTTGTTAAAACTAAAAGCAATGCCGATTTAAGTGATAATAAAATAAAGTTAGATCTTCAAATAGGTAATCACGAGATTAAAATTAAAGCCATTAGCTCCGAAGAAAATTTAAAACTAATTGCAACTTTTGAGTACGATGAAGCTTTTATTGATTGTAATGCTACATCAAGTTTAAACCCCAATAGATATTTTACTATTAACGATCTTATGAATAGTAAAAATGCTTCCGCAAGCATTTCTGCTTCGGGTAAATATGTTTTAATTAACTACTCGGAACGCACAGGAGACGAAGGGAAAAGCAAGTCTTATTCAGTTATTTATGATTTTACAAAACAAAAGAACATTACAGTTTTAAGAAATAAGAATATTGCAAACCTTAGCTGGTTGCCTAGAACCGATAGATTAACATACTCGGTTGATTTCGAAGAAAAAGTAGAGATTTTTGTTTATGATATTATTTCTGGCAATGAAAAATCCATTGCAAAGGGGATTGAAAATTTATCAAGGTATAGTTGGTCGCCAAGCGAAGACTTTATTATTTATTCCGATAACATTACTGCCGAAAAGCTTGGTGAATTAAAACGTATTTTCGGTAATGATGATCGTCTTCCTAATTTTCGCGATCGCTCATATTTACATAAAATCGATGTTTATTCAGGTAACGTAATTCAATTAACTACAGGAAATTTATCATCTAGTTTGCATGACATAAAACCTGATGGATCAAAAATTTTAATTTCTACTTCTAGAATGGATTATACAGAAGTTCCGTTTCGCAAGCAAAATTTGTACGAAATGGATATTAAAACCTTTGAGTTAACAACCATTTGGGAGGATAAAATATATAGTGGAAATGCTAGTTATTCACCTGACGGAAACAAATTATTAGTTGAAAGTGGACCTGAATGTTTCGGAAATATTGGTGTAAATATAAGCGAAGGAAGAATCCCAAATGTTTATGATTCACAGCTTTATATTTACGATTTATTAAGTAAAAAAGTTGAATCGATAACTAAAGATTTTGATCCATCAATTAGTAGTGCATATTGGAGCAATAATAATCAAATATATGTTTCGGTAACCGAAAAAGATTATAAGAATCTATACAAGTATAATTTCAAAACAAAAGCATTTACTAAAATCAATTTACAAGTAGAAATGTTAGGCAGAATAGATTATGCTTACAATAAAAATTTTGCCGTATATAAAGGAACCAGCATTTCAACTCCAATCAAACTTTATTCACTGGATCTGAAAAAAGGGACAAGTACTCTACTTTCTTTTCCTGATAAGGAGAAATTTGCAGATATTAAATTCGGGACAACAGAACCATGGAATTTCACGAATAAAAACGGAACTACCATTTATGGTAGAGTGTACTATCCACCAAATTATGATGCTACAAAAAAATATCCAGTAATTGTAAATTTCTATGGCGGAACATCTCCTATTGGAAGATCATTTGGAGGACGTTATCCAATAAATATTTGGGCCGCAAGCAACTACATAGTTTACGTTTTACAACCAAGCGGAGCAACAGGGTTTGGACAGGATTTCTCGGCATTACACGTTAATGGTTGGGGTTTCGATGCCATTGATGATATTATTGATGGAACAAAAAAATTCTTAGAAGCACATCCAACAACTGATTCAGAAAATGTAGGTTGTATTGGTGCTTCGTATGGAGGATTTACAACAATGTTACTGCAAACAAGAACAGATATTTTTAAAACAGCAATTTCTCATGCAGGAATTAGTTCCTTAACTAGTTACTGGGGAGAAGGATATTGGGGTTATTCATATAATACTGTAGCAGCAAAAAATAGTTATCCTTGGGATAGAAAAGATATTTATGTGGAAAACAGCCCTATTTATAATGCCAACAAATTCCAGAATTCAATATTATTATTGCATGGAACGGCAGATACAAATGTTCCTGTAGGAGAAAGTTTACAATATTATGCAGCATTAAAAATTTTGGGTAAAGATGTTGAAATGGTATTGGTAGAAGATCAAAATCACTGGATATTAGATTATAAAAAACGTATTGAATGGCATTATACAATTATGTCGTGGTTCGATAAAAAACTAAAAGATCAATCGCAACAATGGGATGATATGTTTCCAGAGAAGAATTTGTAAAGCAATAACAATAAAAAAGAATAGTCATGTTGAGTGTAAGCGAAACATCTCATATTTTAGAGATTCTTCGCTTTGCTCAGAATGACATCTACAAGTTATTTAAAGTGTTTTTAAAATATAATCTTCAACCAAATCGAAAGGTGATATTCGACCATATGAATTATAATTTCCACAATTAAATTCTATTATCAATTCTTGATCGGGAAAAACAAACATGTATTGATCGCCCCAACCAGCAGCAAAAAAACATTTATATGTATTCCCTTCGGTATTAAAATTACGAATCCACCATTGATATCCATATGAACCGGGAGTAAATATTGCATTCGTTGCTATGTGCGGATATCGCGAATCACTAATCCAGTCTTCAGATAAAAATTGATGTGTTCCCCATGTTCCATTGTTTAAAAATAAATATCCGATTTTCATTAACTCACGTGGTCGCAAAAACAATCCTCCTGAAGCAAAAAGGTAACCACTTGGAAAAGCTTGCCAAATTCCTCCCTTGATATTTAATGGATCAAATAAATACTGGTTTCCAAAATCGATCAATCGCATTCCTGAAGCTTTTTCGACAATTGCTCCCAGCACATTTGTAGTTCCACTATTATAAAAAAAACTTGTACCCGGACTCGTTGTTTGTTCCTTTGATAAAACATAGGCTATAGGATCGTCGCTATTAAATAATTGAGATATATCGTTTCGTGGATCTCCATACGGATATGTATTCTCATCAAAAGTTAAACCTGAGGTCATCGTAATTAAATCCTTTATTGTCAAATCTGCCTTTTCTCCAACCAGTATTTCTGAATATTCAGGAAAATAGTCAATTAACTTTTCATCAACACTGTTTATAAAGCCCTCATATTGTGCTATTCCAACCAAAACCGAAGTTACACTTTTTGTTACTGAAGCCATAAAATGATCTACTTCACGATCATAAGTAATATATTCTCCATTCGATCCCGGCGGATCGGAGGAATATAAATATCCATCAAAATATTCTTCAAACACTAGCTTTCCGTCTTTAAGAATTAAAATGTTATGAATATTGTGATTACTTGTTGAATTTACATAATTCATCATGTTAATTAAAGGCATAGTATCCATTGCAAGGTTTTCCGGCGAATTACAGAGCCAACCATCACTAACTTGTTCTGGTACAGAATAGATATAATCAGAGTTTATACTCTCTTCTTTTTCACAACTAACTACAACAAAAAGAAAAAGAAAACCGGAAAGAAAAAGTTTGAAGTTCTTCATAATTAAAGGCTTTAATTAATTATATAGTATCAACACTTAGTTATAATTATCAATAATTTATTTTCCACTATTATGATTAATAAACAACACTATCCCCTACGAAAAAGAAAAAAATATGAATAAAATTTAAATTTTGATATTAATTGGGCTTGGTGCTAATCACGTTATGACCAATCAAGCGATCATATCCTCCTCGAAAATCATGATAATAAACCAGAATAGTATATGAATTTTCGGTTATAGCATGATTACCTTCAATGTAAGTAAAATCCAGTTTGCCTTTTTCAATAGTAACATATTGGTAGTTATAGTATCCTTGTTTTAATTGTATTCGACATTCGTATGCCTTTTGCTCAAAATTATACTTCATTTTAGTTTCTTCTGGAAATTCATAATTGCTTAATGCACCCCAAACATAAATGTCTCCTTGTTGCATTGGGACATCCAGGTTTAACGTAAAATAAACATATGAATAGTCAGCTTCAGTATGTGGAAAGTCACTTTGTGTTACATCTATTTTAAACTTACCATTAATATCAGGTACATATTGGTAATCATCGAATGTTCTGTCTTTGTTTTCAGCTAAAAGAAAATGATACATATTATCAGCAAAGCTTATGTTCTTTATATTTTCAGCTGTGTAATGTATATTTTTTGTATTGAAATGATGAAATTCATTTCCGCCTTTGAATTTCAGAACATTAAAATTATTATAAATAAACTCTTTATCTCTTATTATATCTGGCCGTGTTAATTCCAAATAATTTATCCAATTGTGATTTTTTAATACTTGCACCTTTATATTCTCATTGATATCATAAAAATCATCCTCTAAATATTCAACTTTAATTTCCAATTCCTGATCATTATAGAAATATGAAGCCTGATTTAAATTGCTAACTTTGGCTTCAATATTTGTACTTCGATCAACAATCATAAATCTTTTATTAAAAATAATTCGATCGGGATTTGACCTTTCGTATACGTATAACACATAATTACCCGAAATTGCTGGTCGTAAATAATCATTTGGAAATTGTAATGAATAATGAGTGTAATTTATCGTTGTGTTAAAAGATGATTGATAATCGGAAATTTGATCTTCAAAATATCCTTCAATATATTCACTTTTGTCTAAATCGGACGGAATCCAATTCGAATTACAATGTATAATTGAATAGCTGTAATCCTTTGTATCCAAGCTTAAATCATCAAAACCAAGCACTAGTTTTTTACTGCTTCCTAAATCTAATATAGGTAAAGAAAGATCATTACCTTCAATATACATTAGGACAGTTTTAATATTTTTATCGGATATTTTATTGTACAATATTTCCTGGCTAAAACATGATATGCCTGCAAGGACAATAACTAATAGTAATAATATCTTTTTCATATGAAATAGGTTTGTGCAAAGATAAATATAAATATAATCCCATTTTATGATCTTTAATTTTTACGAATATCCTAAGTAATTAATTTTCATTCATTATCTTTATTGATCTAAAATTTAACTTTACACTTTAAAAAATATACCTATGAAAAAACTAAGCTTTAGCTTAATTACTTTGTTTGTAGTTCAATTAAGTTGCTTCGCAGGCCCTAACGAGTTGATAAAAAACGCCGGAACTTCGAAAGATTATCCAAAAGCTGACTACCTTGTCGTTTTAGACGAAACAAAAGTTGATGTTCAGGAATCGGGATTAAGTTACAATACCATTCATAAAATTTACAAAGTTTTAACTCACGAAGGAGCAAAACAATTAAATGTTTTAAGATTTGATTATGAACCACTTTCCGCTTTCATTGAAATTAAAGAAGTTAAAATCTACCGAAAAAATGGTGTAGTAGAAACTCTTAGTCAGGATAAATTGTACGATTATCCAGCTCCTGCACGAATGATTTACTGGGGAGCACGCCAAAAAATGGTAGATATTGGAAAACTAGAACCTGGTGACGGAATAGAGGTAAGTCTTTTTAAAAAAGGATTTACATATGCTTTGCTTTATGATGGTGATCAACCTGATGATTCAAAATATATTCCTCCAATGCACGGACAGTTTTACGACATTATCGAATATTGGTATTCTCAACCTGTATTAAAGAAAATTTACGAAGTAAAATTGCCAAATACAAAAGAACTACACTATAAATTCTTTCATGGTGAGGTTACTGTTGATTCAAAAAATATGGGTGATAAAACCTTATATCGATTTACAAAAAAACATATGATGCCTCTGGAACGAGAACCCGGTATGGTAGCATTTTCAGATGTGGCACCGAAGCTATTATTAACAACAACCGCTGATTGGGAAGCGAAATCTCTTTGGTTTTATGGAGTAAATGAAGATTATGGCAGTTTTGAATCGACACCCGATATTGATAAAAAAGTTAATGAAATTCTTAAAGAAGCAAAAAATGAAATGGATAGTATATCCCTTCTAAATCACTGGGTTGCCGACAATATTAGATATTCGGGAATATCAATGGGTGAAGGAGAAGGTTATACCCTGCATAAAGGGGAAATGACATTCTCTGACCGTTGTGGAGTATGTAAAGATAAAGCTGGCATGTTAATTACCTTCTTACGAGCAGCAGGTTTTGAATCATACCCTGCAATGACTATGGCTGGATCACGAATTGAAGACATGCCGGCCGACCAATTTAACCATAGCGTAACTATGGTTAAACTTTCCAACGGACAGTATAAAATACTCGACCCTACATGGATACCATTTGTTCGCGAAGAATGGTCAAGCCTGGAACAACAGCAGAATTATTTAATGGGTGTTCCTGAAGGTGCCGATCTAATGATAACTCCTATTTCACCACCCGAAAAACATCCTTTACAAATAACTGGGAATTCAATTATTCTTGAAGATGGAACTTTAGAAGGAACTATTGTAGTGTTTGCAGAAGGTCAATCGGATGCCGCTTTACGAGGAATGTTTACGAGAAATTTTAAAGCAAATTGGGACAATGCCCTTGAAAATGAACTCAGAAATATATTTGAAGATATTGAAATCATTGAAGTGACTTATAGTAATCCTTATGGACATATGGATGGGCCAATGAATATTTTCGTAAAGTATAGAATTTCTGATTTTGCAATTATAAGCGAAAGTGAAATTATCTTTACACCCTTCGTTGCATCTAATATTTTCAAAAGGGCGCAGACACATCTTTATGCAAATATCAAAAGTGAAGAAAAAAAATATCCATTTAGAGACCGTTGTAGTCGATTAGTAGAGCTAAATGAAACAATTACTTTACCAACATTTAGTAAGGCTAATTATTTACCCGAAGAAAATGATATTGATGGTACCGCTGCCGCATTTAAAGGAGCATATAAAATTAAAAATAATCAATTACTATTATCTGAAGAGATTATCATCAAAAAAAGACTGTTCGAACCTTCTGAGTGGGATAATTACAAATCTGTAGTAAAAGCGCAACAGAAATTTGCAGATGAAAAAGTCATTTTATCAAGATAAATCGTTTAAAATTAAATATTATGAAATATATCAATATATTCAGTATTATAATAATTTCACTTATTATAAGTTCTTGTCAAAGCAATAATTTAGAGCAAGAAAGCGATGCTATTTACAAATCAATCAAAAAAATATATACCTTAAATGCTGATGGATCAGCAAACTATCAATATCAGCATCAGTTAAAATATATTACTCATTTTTCCTTTAACAGATTATACGGTGAATCTTTTATAGTATATAATCCAGATCAACAAGAGCTAAAAATTAACAAAGCAGAAACTAAAATGGTGGATGGAAAAATTGTTCCATCGCCAGAAAATGCCTTTAATGAAATACTCCCACGTTTTGCTGCAGGAGCACCCCCATTTAACCATTTACGAGAAATGGTAGTAACTCATGCAGGCCTTGAACTTGGATGTGTTGTTGACTTTGATTATGAACTTAGCTCAAAAGCTGGATACCTTCCATTTTTTAATGAAAATATAATTTTACAAGAAAATGTTCCAGTTGAAAATCTTGAAATAATAGTTAATATTCCTGATGAAACAGAATTAAACCATAATCTTATTAATATTGAAACTAAAGCTAAAGTTTCTAAAAAAGATGGATACACACAATATACCTGGAAATTTAAAAACCTAAATGGTTTAGTGCGTGAAGCAAACCAAGCACACGATAAGTCTTTTTTACCTCGATTAACATTTAGCAATATTAATATGCAAAATGCTCTTAACAAGTTATACAATAATTTAGATTTAACATTAACAGATAATATAAAAGAGACTATTACAAAAAGGGTTTCGGATAAGAAAAAAGAGATTCATATTATTAGAGAATTACAAAAAATTGTCGATAAAGAAATGAATACATTGCGTATTCCATTAGAATATACCGCGTATTCGGCTAGACCTTTATCTGAAGTTTGGGAATCGAACGCAGGCACTGAACTTGAAAAAACTTTTCTTTTTAATGAGTTGCTCAAATTTTTAGATGTAGATAGTAAAGTTATACTTGCTGTTTCTCCTGAAATTTATAATAAAGAGGTAGGAAATCTAAAAGATGCCGGACACTATTATATTCAAACAAAGATAGATGGAGAAGATATTATTATCTCAACAAATCTAAACCAAGCTAATAATTTAGCTTTAAATTTAAAAGGTATTGGTATTATTGATGAAGAGGCTAATTCAATAAATATTCCAGATTCTATTTCTGATCTTGAATCATCGTTTAAAGCTGAAGGAAGCTTCCAAATGAATGATTCTGGTGGGATTTCTGGAGAAGTAAAAATCATTGTTAAAGGGATGAAAAATCCTTACTTAAATTATCTTGATCAGACAAAAAATGCAAAAGAAGTTGTTACTTCCTTATATGCTGCAAATGCAATTGAAGATTATGATGTTATTAACTTTGATAATAAACAAAGTGAGATTAATGCTACTATTAAAGATAAAGAGATTTGGAAGAATCAAGGCAATTATTATTTTATGGAAACTCCAACATCATCCTATGGTATTAAAGGAGAACATCTAAGTACATTATTAAATGAGAGAAAAACACCTTTACAATTATCAAATTTTATAAATGAATCCTATGATTTTAATATTTCCTTACCCGAAGGATTTAGTTTAGTATCACCAAATATCAAAAAGGAGTTAAGCAATGGAATTGGATCAGTAATAATTGAAATTAGTTCATCAGATAGAGATGTTCATGTTATAAAATCCTTGAAAATAAATAAACTCGTGATAAATCCTATTGAATATAATGATTTTAAGAATCTTATTAATTTATGGAATAAAAAGA
>JAQIBH010000118.1 GCA_027859205.1 Bacteroidales bacterium
TTTCAGGTGGTGTACGATCCCGTCCCATTGCTTTAACAGGTCTTGACCACGGACTAACATCAGCAAAGGATGTAATCCCTGCTATTCTATATAGGTATGGTTTGTAGTTTTCAGGTACAGAATCTGAGAAGTTGAACTCATCAATATTTTCTTTTGTTCTTGAAATTTGCAAATAAGGCTTTTCGGTTAGAGCCACATAGGTTTTTCCATTATCAGCAGATCGTTCTACCAAGTAAGCAGAAAACTTTAATTCTTTTTCCCAATTTAAGGTAACCTGTTGCTCGGATTCTAATGCTGTTGGAGAAACAGGAGAAAAGACATTGTAGGTTTGCTTTGTATCAATAACATACATCCCCGTATCTGTTGTGAATGATGTTTTTGGATGGTTGGAGTAAATCCGGTAAATATATTTATGCCCTTTTTTTATGTTTTTATCTGCTAACCTCAAACCTAATCCATTTGCAGCCTGAACAGATACATCTGCCGATAACATAGCAAAAGCATGTCGCATTCTTGCTTCATCAGCCATATTATCAATTTGTTTGGCTTTGTTTACAGTGGTTTTTGTAACGTCAAATGATTCACCATATAAAGTTTGCGCTGCAATTACGGCATAGTCATCTTTCTTATTGATTCGTTCTCCCCATTCTTCATATGTCCATGGTTTAACAGCCGCCTCTGTAAGTTTTTTGAAATCTTCGGTTACCTTGTTATCATCATCTAAGGTTAATCTTTCAATGATATATCCATGCTCATTAAGAAATCTCCACGCAGAGCTTTTATCAACAGCCCACCGAAGTACAATAGAGTCGCCATAATATCGTGCAGAAAGTTTTAATTCTGCTTTTGTAAGTTCCTTGCTGATTTCGGACTTTATTGGTTTTTGATTTTTGGATTTTTTTTGCGCCTGAACATGTGATATGGTACAAAACAAAATTATACTTAAAGCTAAGCGCCAGAAAATATTACAGTTAATTCTTTTCATGGTTTTAGATAGTTTATAAGTTTTTATGTTATTTATGTTCTTCATAATTATTTTATTGAGGATAAATTTATACTTTAATATCCAACACTAAAACTGCCTATATTAGCGACTTCACCAATATCTACATTACCACTAGCTGCCGATGAACTTACTTGACCGTTAAATGATGCAGAAATAGAACTGCCCACACCGACATTACTTACGCTACCAACTTCTTGTTGTACATAATCAAAGGCCTGGCCTACCGCACTATAAAAATCAAGCGATAATTCAGGCGATGGATTAATTAACTTCATGGATTGATCTAACAATAGGTTTGGTATTGTTGGTATTCCTTCTCCACTTTGATAGTTATACCTGTACGACACATTTACAACATTCATTTTATCTCCTGGCTGAATTAATTGTTGAAACATATTATCATCAAAGCTAAATTGAGCTCCACCACCATAAGGATCTCCCGTGATGTGTTGCTGTATGTTAATATTATCGGTATGCTGAACTGTTGTTGTTGCACCCTTTGAATTTGATTTACCAGTATTTGCCACTGCGTACATGTTATTGCTTACAATATAACCCATAGAACCAGTGCTATTTCCTGCAGGTTGCGTAGCCTGGGTATAAATCTCACGTTTCCTGTCTTGACAGACAGAACTGTTTTGAGGTATAAAGTAATTCATTACCGTACCATCAAAAATTTCAGATTCAGTTAGTGGCGGTGCAGCAGGATGATCAATTTCCCTACTAAGCACATATCCACCGGTTTTATCGTTGTAAGACATATATGCAAGCTTGGTTGCTTCTCCAGTGCTACATAAAGTATCTACAATATTATTCATAATGGATCCTGTCCACGATGAAACATTAAAATTATCTAATGTCATTAAAGGCTCAAGATCAACAGATTTAGTAATTCCATTTTTCTCAATTGTATTAGTGTAACCCTCAATATCAAAAACATCAAAAGGCTCATCCCCAATCAAACATATTTCACTTGGGGCAAGCATAGGTATTTGATCATTTGCACCTAAATTAAGTTTCTGCTTTATGTTAGCTACCATTTGCTGTGGATTCTCCATTTCATCCTTATCCATGTATACATAACCCATGCCATATTCATTATTCCCCTCTGCCAGGTTATTTTTAAATGCGTCATTGCTAAAGGTCGTAATGTTAAATACGGCTTCATTAATCTCAAGCGTGTTAAGCTTTTCTGCATATCCTAAAAACTCACTTGTTCTGAAATAAAAAGCATAGAGTTTTTTCTCATTAGCAGCTATTGATAATTTATCCAGATTAATTTCACGCTGACTGCGTGTTACTGTTTGTCCTTCCACAGTCCAAGAATCGATTGCCTTCAGCTCGAAAGGCATTGGTAGTATTGCTTGCTGAGTTTGTTGTTTGGTCCATCGTGCTATGAATTGCACACAGTAAATTGTGCTGGGCTGCAATCCTGTAGGAAAATCAAACTCAAATCTTTGATGCTCATCTGTTACTGGAACCTCGAGCACTGCTCCTTCCGATGATCCTAATGGAACAAACTCCATTAGGAATTCTGTTGTATAATCTTGTTCAAGTTCAGGTAATTCAAAATGCTCAAAATTCATATCTTGAAAGGTTTTAATCATTCCCTGGGCTACATCTGCATAGAAAAATGTGCGCTGATTACCATAAGGTATGGTATTTAAAACATCATCTTCCTCTAAATTATCCAATCCCTGGCCTGTTATAAATGAAACCGTTTTAGTTTGAGCAAAATCTTGCCCTTCCAGCTGTGCCCTATGCCAACTGCCATTAATAAATTCATCGATATTAGCTGTTACTGTAAGCGTGAAGTCCGATTCAGGTTCCAGCATTGTTTGTGGCATCATGGTCATTCCATAAGAATCATCACTAATAATTTTAGAGCAAAGTATCGTATTATTTCCTTTTTGAAGTTGAAATGAGAGGTTTTCCTTATTGAAACGGAATGTTCTGGAATTAACATGGCCCTGTTCATCAATTTCATCCAGAATAAAATCATCTGCAGTTATTTTTAGGTTTGTAGCGATAGCAGGGAATATATCTATCCCTAAATCATTCGTATTTCCATCAGGATCGGGATGAAGTTCAGAGATGATTTCCAAATCTTCCAAGGCATTAGTAGACATAATACATTGAGCTCCATAAGAGAATTTAAAATGTATCTGTCCCTCAATTAATCCATCCAATACAGAGAAATAGCCTCCAACTGCTCCGTTTACCCATGTAGGATCAGGTGTTCCTCCGATAAGTACTGCACCGGCTCCGGCACTAAGCACTTCTATATCTGTTTTTATAAACAAAAGGTTTATATGGATACTTATGGACGCTTCTATTCCTGCATAGAGTTGACCAAATGCATACCACCTTGAATCCGGAGTTGTTACACCATCGCAATCTTTATCAATATTCATCAAGGCAAAATCAAATCCTGCCTGTGCAAATAGTTCTCCCTTAAAAATTAGAAAGCTTCCCTCATAATCAAATATCATGTCGGCACCAAATATCATTCCCTGTCCGGAAGAAATGATATGACCCATTCGGTTTCCATAAAAATCTGGAGATATGCCACATTGGGCAAGTATTGAACTTACATGTGTTGGTATTGGTGGAACCGCATCAATATTCATGCTTCCTGCCTGAAAGTATGAAGTTAATTCGAACATATTAAGGATTGTCAATTCGATACTCTGGTAAGGCCTTGGGCGTCCAAATTTAATGTACCAACCGGCAGGTTCATGATGAATGTTAATTTCTGCCTGCCCTTGTGCTGCTTCCATTTTTAATACGGCATCCATATTAGCATGGAAAATATCCTCGGTAACATCGTAATAAACTTCAATACTAGCTTTTACCATAGCTTTGGAAGTATCCTTAATTTCCTTTTGTAAAACACGAGCATTTCCATACATAAAGAATTCATCAATACCTCCAGTATTTTCACTAATACTTATTTCTAAAGTAACATCAGCGTTAAAAGTCTTTCGTTCCTGCAATCCAAATAACAATGATGCCTTAAACCCTAGTAAAGTGCTTTTGTCCGGAATATATCGAATGCCTGATGGTGCATCACCCGGATTTTTATGATCCTCTGGGTTTGCATTAGCGATTTCTATGCTCGGTGGGGGTGTTCGGGTCATATGATAGTATGCACCACCACCAAATCCGTAGGCGTTCAGGCTGGGGAATAGAGGTACACCGTTAGGTATATCCGCCATTCCATCAAAATACCAATAGTTAAAAGTATCGGTTGCTTCTTCTATGGTTCCAAACTGAAGGTTACAGGTTATTTTTACTGTCTTCGGTATATCAACCTCTAACCAACCTTTAAATCCATCACCAAAGGTTGCGTCTCCTTCGAAAAAATGCAATGAACCTTTTACTTTAAATATGCTTAAATCACCACTTACTTTCAATGAGTCTATTATACCAGTTTTAAATTCAAAGTAAGTTCTTGAAGCATCAGTTGCCTGTTGACCAACAATATTAAATTTTGTCTCAGCAATATTGGCTGAAATCAAATTACATAACTTAAGATTCGTGTGCACCTTTATGCCCGGGTCCGATCCTACGACTGCTGTTATGGATTTAATATCAAGAGGGAAACCTCCCAATTTTTTCTTTCCATCACCCGAAGAAAAGGTTCCTAAAGATAAAGTAGGTGCGTTGTTTTGAGTTCCAATATTTAAGGTTTCAAATTCAACTCCATTTAGTTTTAATTTTTTCAGCATGCCAACGGTTCCGCTAATACTCATTTCTCCGTTTAGATTAGCACTTGCTGTAAAAGCACCGGAATTAAACTGTATGTCAATGGTTGATGATTCTTCGATATCCATTTCGGCCTTCCACATAGGTACTTTTAAATCATCTCTTGCATCAATTGCAAATTGATAATCCAAAGCTCCATTATTTATGCTTAAAACACATGAATAATTTACAAACGATGTATCATGAGCTATAGGTAACAACATTTGTCCTGAAAATGCTCCTTGTGTAAGTGAATTTTTAAATAGGTTGAGATCCAGATTTTCTATAGAAAAATTCCATCCTGAAATATTTCCTTCTGTTATATCCAATACATTATTTTCGAGAATTTCGACTGATACGCCCTGCTCATCCAAAATAATGTTTGTACCGTTTAACTTTACCGGCCCGTTATTTGTAAGATTTATGTTTTGTCCTGGAAAACTTATTTCACCCTCAGGTAATAAAATTCCTGTCCAATCAGGTGTGTTTGCCGATGGATCAGCAGTGATAAATGAGTTTGGCATTGTTGACGGATTAGCCAAATCAGAATGGTCAAAGAATCCAGCTTGTGTAATGTCAAAGCTGAAATCGCTTAAATTACCAGCTACAAAAGGATATTCGAACTCTATTGTTCCAATCCAATTATTCCAGCTTGTTGCATTGGCTTTTAACTTTGTTTCAACCGGTGAAACGCCATCCGTTTGAACTATCTGACTTACCGGAAAGATGTAATCAGCTTGTATTCTTAAATTTTTTAATCCATTTTTATCTATTAAAACATAAGTCCCTGAATCACTTGGAGTAGATAGGTTAGAGTTCCAGCCTTGTAGAATAAAATTCCCCTGACTAGTAATTAAGTCAAGCGTTAAATCGCTTTCAAGAAATAATGCTGAAGGTTTATTGCAAACATCTGTGGCTGATAAGCAAATATATTTTCTACTAAAACCGGCAACATTGGGTGTAGCATCCGGCAAATCAATAGCTATTGCTGCGTCAAATGAAGCATTAGTTGGAGTAAAGTACATGCCTGTTATTGCTACTGTATTTGCAGTTCCGTTTGATAAATCATTTAAGCCAAGTGGTAGTTGCTGGGCAGAGCCATTTGCGTTTGCTGTCAATTGGTTTGGGTGGCTTGTAAAATAATTTTTAAGTTCTTGCAATTGTGCTGTGTTCAAACTAAGTAAATCATCCGTGGAACCACTTTCGGGAATAAATGTTGCATTTGAGTTTACTTTGGCAACGGCAAAACCGCTGATTGCTTCGTTAGAACTATTGATTTGAATGTCGGTAAAATCAATTTCTAGAGGAATAATTGTTCCTGACGATAAAGGAAAAGGAAGTGTCCCTTCACCGCTAAATACACCATTTCCATCAGGTTGACTGCTTATATTAGATATTGTTATATTGTATTCACCCAGCAAAAAGGTTGAATTGGCATTCACGGTAGGGCTTTGGTTAGCACCGCCAGATGGTAATGTAATATTACAATCACATGTAAACTGCAAAGCCTGCGCCAATGGAGGAGGAGGAGGTGGTGGTGTAGTCGTTGAAATATATCTGAATATTACTACCTCGCTTTTGCCATCATTAAAAATAGGTTGTAGGTTTTGAGCCGACTTAGCAATAACTTGCATTACGTAGGTAGCACTATCCTCCAAGGGCCAGTCACTTGGTAAATAAACATAACCGGGCATAGACAAAGTTTTTTTCAGTGGATTTCCAACATTGTAATTCACAGCCTGCAACATAGCATCGTTCGGATTTTGACCTTTTAATAATTTGAGTATATATAAATCATAGCTAATAATGTCACTCCCTATATTTCCTGTTACAGGTACCCAGGCAAATTGAGGAAAGTTTGAAAAGATATCCATTTCATCTATTGGATTTGTAATAACCGGTGGCTGCAATAATACAATTGGAATTATGGCGCACCCTAATGGGTAAGATTGAGAAAGATTTGTGCGCGTATTGTAATCCAAGACCTCAATACAAAAGGAATATGTACCTTCCGGAACAATACCATCTTTTAATATCATGTTTCTTATTCTGCTATCTGCCACAATATCCACATTGCTTTCGTCTAAAAAATCAAATCCTACCGTACTTGAGCTTATTTGTTTAGTCCCGGGCGGTACTATAATAGGACGCGATGGTTGGTAGTCTTGTTTTGTAGTTATACTTGTGCCATTGTCCCCTATTATTGAACCAATAAGCATTACGCTATAGCTTGTAGTTGTAGTGTTTGTTAATGTTACAATAAGTTTTTCTTCAAGTTTAGAAAATTCATACAACCTTGCGCTATAAGGAGGTATAACATTTACATTAACTGTAATTTCATTGCCTGTATTCTGCGAAAATGCCTTTGGGCAAAATAGACTTGCCAATATTAAAGTCAAGGCTACATTGAAAATTAATTTTTTTGCTTTCATTATAAAAAGTTTTATAGTGATTTGAGTATGTTTTATTTTTCTTGAATTCATATCAGAATCTCTTAAAAATTATAATTATAACTTAATGTTGTCATGATTTCGGAAAAGCTTTTTGTTTCCGCCAACTCAGTATTTATATCCTTACTTACATGATTATGAAGCCAGGATAGATTAAGCATAATGTTATGTTTTAGATTTTTGGATATACTCATTTGCAGGTTACCATTGATATTTAAGGTATACCCGTTACTTTGGTTATCAAAGTAATTTTTATTGTAAGAAATTGATAAACCATCCTGCATCCTGTTTTTAAAAAATGGTTTAGAAACGTTCATTGAAACCCCTATGTTTTTCAACTTGCCGTTTTCAATCTCGGTATAATTGTAAAATATTGAAGGGCTAATTGATAAACTTGATTCAATTGACATATAGCTGTAACTCAGACTTGTAATTATCGAAGTCATATCCGAGGACATATTATTCAGCACGTTTTTATTTTTTAGCTCCTGATAGCCAAAGTGTAAGCTAAAAACATTGGTAGATTTTTGATTGATAAAACTCAATCGTGGCATTACAGAAATATTTTGAGATATTTGATGTATAGTAATAGAATCAGATAAATTTTCAATTAATCCTGATGATTTTTGTGAAATTCCGTAATTTGAATATTGCAAGTTTAAACCGAACTTTTGGCTGGGATTAATAGACATGTTGCATGAACCAATGGTTCTTCCTGTTCGCATGGCTTTTTTATCATATATATTATCATGCTGGAAACCTATAGAGCCGGTTGTAATCCATTTATTTTTGAATAACATAATAGTTGAACCAAACGTATATTGCTCCACATCGCCCTGTATGTAATATATTCCCATTGATTTGTAATCAGGGTCAACTCGTTTGTATTTTGCGTTTAATGAGTAAAATTTTTGTTTAAATAACAAGCCGGTTTCTCCTGCAGTTAATATTTGTGTCGAAAAGTTGGGTTTAAGAAAAAATTTGACCAAGTCTGACTGGGCATTTTCACCTTCATCAAATCCTTGGGCAGCAATATCTATTGTATATAAACTTACTGCAACATCGGTTTTCCACGTTAAAGCCTTAAAAAGGGTTACTTTTGAAGACAAGCCTAAAACGGCATTTTCACCAGGAGAAATATCATACTCGATTGGTTTGTATGGAATTGAAGTTGTATCATCTATTCCTTTGAAATATATTAAATCAAGATAGTTTTTATTATTTCCTACGCCAACTTTAAACGAATACCCCATACGTTTATATGAAGGAATTGGTCGGCGGTATAAAACAGAGTCTAACATTAATGTACTATCTTCTGCAATTGCTTGCTTAAACCTGCCATATACAGCTCCAAACCTGAAAATTCCGGGATTTAACTCAACTCCAACTCCTAAAAAGCTATGGCCTGCTAAAGTATAGGGTGAAAAATTTACATTTCTATACCCAAAATGAAACTTCGCCCATTTATAATAAGGGCTTACTCCATATTGATTAAAGGGTTGGCTAAAACTGCTTTGTTCATCAGAATAATATATTGTAAATGGAAAGGTTATACCGTAAATGGAAAGTGTTGGAGAACCCATTATTGAGTAAGAAAATGGAGATCTTCTTTGCTCAATCCCAGATGCGTCATAAAAATTTGCATTGAGTGATAACCCGCCTGAAATACTAACAGCTTTTTTCCCCTGAATATTTTCTAAATCCTGGCTAAAAGATTGGCTCATTAATACCAATATGAATAAAAAAGTAAAATAGGTTCTCATCATATTACTAAAGCACCCATGGTTTGGTTAACACTTAATTCATCGCATTATTTTTAGCAAAGAAAATATATGTTTCAAATAATGATCTTTAACTATAAAAACATGATCAAACATAATTTTAAGATTTTAAATAGGATAGTAAAAAAACGACACGAAAAACTATTAATGTTGTGTAGGTTAATGCAATCCTGAGTTCTTTTTGGCAATTCATGCAGAAAAGGGATTAAATAAAGTCATTGGACTATCTTTAAAATATAAAGAAGGAGACAGTCCTGTAAACGATTTAAAATCTTTAATAAAATGCATCTGATCATAGTAGCCCCCTAAATGCAGTATATCCTGCCAATTTAGGTTTTGAGAAGATTCGTTAATAATATTTATTATATAATTTAATCTTATGATTCGAGCATATTGCTTAGAACTTAGTCCGACAGATTCTTTAAATTTTCGCTGAAAGTTCCGTAAGCTTATATCAAAATCCTGATAAATGTTACTTCGTATAGTCCGACCCTTTTGTTCATTTATAAAATTGACAACCTTGTCAATTACCTCATGATTTTTTTTGATTTTTTTTAGCATTTTTAACAAGAACATTTCCAAAACAGCAATTTTGGCCTCAATATTTTTAGCACAATATATTTGATCATGAATATGCTCAGCTTCAACACCAATAAGATCATCAAGTGAAAGATCATTATTTGTAAGCTGATAAAACGGCAACGAAAACATTCGGGATAAGGCTGTTGGTTTAAATAGTGCAATTATGCCTTCAGGCTTATTGCCTACAGTTAACTGATAACTTTCGGTTACTTGCCCCAGAATTATTCTTTGTGAGGATACTTTTTTTGTTTGATTAAAAATATTTATTTCATTTGGATCGCCATTCAACATAAATACCATGCAGCTATAACCTCCTGGAATAATTTTACATGATAACGAACTGCAGTTTTCTTTAACATATAAAAAAGAATACACATATTCGGAAAGTATTGCAGAAGGTTGAAAAACACGTATTTTCATCTTGTTAAGAAATATATAGTTTGATCCGGATCTAAGATGCCTGACAAACAGCTACGACCAGTAAACTGCGCATCTATCCATATCCCTTACCTGAAACCATTTTCTTTTAATACCAAGCAAATTACAACTTACTCTGAATTAAAACAATAAATAATTATTTATTTTTGCTTATAGCTTGTATTTCATATTTATTTAGAATAATTCTATTCGCACTCATCTTATGTTAAGGGCCTTAAACTATGAAATACTGCTAGTACAATTGTACCCGGATATCCAATAAAATTGAAAGAAAGTTATTAGTAGAAATTAATGAATACTAACGGTCCACGGGTTTGGAGCTGTACGGGATTTTGAAAAGTTTACTTGTCAAAATAGCCCTGAGCCAAATATGCGATTAGACACAAATTTAGCATTTTTTATTTACCCGTCAAATCGTAGATTTGGCGGAGCTCATTTCTTGCACAAACCTCTTGAAACGCACGAAACCCGTATGTTTTATGATGCATTGTTAGCGGCTGAATGTTTTAATCCTCAATTTTAAACAACTTTTTTCAGTATCTTGTAATAAATCCATTTTTATTTTCGTCATATGGGACAAATCGAATCATTAAATTATGGAAAAAGAATTTACAGAGTTATTGTTTCAAAATCAGGGTATAGTTCGAAAAATCTGTAACCTGTACTTTAATAATCGTGTCGATACAGATGATTATCAACAAGAGCTTATTATCCAACTTTGGAAAGCATATCCCAGTTTTAAAAACGAGTCAAAATTTTCGACTTGGATGTATCGGGTTTGCTTGAATTCAGCAATAGATCTATTAAGAAAGGAAAAAACACAACCTAATTTGATACAATATGATAATTACGATTATGTAAAAAGTCCTGTTGAACATAATGAACCAAAAGAAAATCACGAAAAACTATATCAAGTTATAAATAAGTTATCCGAAATTGATAAAGCTATCATAACTCTGTATCTCGATGAATTTAGCTATAAAGAAATTGCTGAAATCATTGGATTATCTGAAACGAACATCGGTGTTAAAATAAATAGAATCAAGTCACTAATTTTAAAATCTTTTACCAATGGAAACAAATGAATTAAAAAAAATATGGCAAACATTATCAGATGAAAAGCTTATTGATAAAAGTATTGCTAAGGAAAATATAGAACGAATCATTAAAGTAAAAAGTAGTAAGACAATCGAAAAGCTAAACAAGAAACTAAGATTCGATTATTTAATAAATGTTGCAACATCTATACTTGTATTGGCTATCACTATTTTTGCTACTCTTTATCTGAATCAAAAAAATCATCTTCTGCCAGTTCAAGGCTACATTTTCCTACTTTTAGTAATTAGTTACTATGCGTTTAAATCTGTTAGTATTAGTTCTAAATTAAAGTTACTTGATATATCTTATAACACATCTTCAATTCTTGAATCATTAAAGAAGGTAAAAAGTAAGTTTGAAAAGGTATCAAGAAAGGAATCTGTGTTAATTTATATCTCATTATCATTACTGACAATTTTTGCAAATTTTTTAATCAATGATAATACAGATTTCTCAAATTTTAAAGTTAACAGTCTTCAAGGATATGTTCTAATATTCTCCATAGGATACCTTATTTCGTTACCTTTTATTGGTAAATATTACTTCAATAAAAGGTTTTCTGGAATCATAACAGATTTAAATAACTCAATAGAAGAATTAAATTATAAATACTAATTATTTATTGTCCAGATATCCGCTCATATATTTATGCAGGACGGGTCATAATTAAGCCTAACGGTTCGTATAAGAATAGTAGCCGATTGCGGGCTACAACTCCTGAATTTACTACTATTTCGGCTATTATTTTTATACATTGTTAGGCACTGTATTTGTATTGCATTTTTTTCATTAGGGTTTCTTTACATATGCAAACTTGTAAAACTCGATCAAGTGTATCTTCATTAATTCTGGTGCTATTTTTTACTTTATCTACTAAAATGTAAAATAGATATATGAAATCATGACCTCGAATTTGAACTCTATTTTCAATACTCCTGTTTGAAGATATTTGATTAAAATAGTCAACAACTAATTGGTACTTTGCATTTAAATTGTTTGAATTCAATAATTTTTGAATATAGTCCAAAGGATTAAAAGTTATTTCACCAGTATCTTTTACTATTGCTATTGATCGTTTTAATTCAACAAACGTTATTTCATTACCTGCATCTTCAAAAAGCCGCTTAATAGAAAGCCTAACAAAAAATAAGTTAACTAAAGCATCAGAAAGTGATTGAATTACAATCGAAGAGCTAAAAGGAAAACCATGCAATATATTATTGAAGAAATGATCTAAGGTTGGTTCATTAAAGAGATATAATTCCATACTTGCGTAATCAGTATAATGTAAATAATAATTCCATGAAACTACATCGCTGAAATAATCATAATCTAAATCAGCAATGCAACTTACATATTTAAGATTATTATGAAAGGACAATGATAGCTTTTCTGATAAAGCAACTATTTTTTTTCTATTATTCCTCTTGAGCGAAGGATCTTCGGTATAAAGTTCACTAAAATCAATTGAGTCAATTTCCTTGAAATTAATCTCATTATCTAAAAGAACCTCTTCGAAACATAGTTTGTCAGTGATACCCTCAACATAAACATCTTTCAATTCAGGTTCCACTGAATACATAAAAAGGACTTCTGATAATTTTCTTTTTACATAATAACTCATGGTTCCTATTTTATATTCTCAAGTTTTACAACATTTTTCTTTTTACTAGTAAGTAGTTCAATAGAATGTGTTGCAATTAAGAACTGAACCCCATCATTACTGCTAAAGCTTATTAGTGTTTCTAGTAGCTTTCTTTGCCACTTTATGTTTAATGAAATCTCTGGTTCATCTATTATAAATATTGTTGCTTGACTACTTGCAAGTATTGTATTGCTAAAAAGCAATAATAATTGCTTTTCTCCTGAGGATAAATTTGGGAAGTCAATTTTTTCTTTAGTTTCTTTTTGGGAAATCCGAAAACCATCTGACAATGTATAGGAGATTCTTTTATTGGTGAAAAAGCTATTCAATTGTTCAATAAAAGTTGAAAGTAGTATTTGGAGTTTTTCTTGTGCATCTAATTTCGCTTTTATGCCTCGGATAAATGGTTCAATAACGTTGTAGATTATTTCCTTTTTTTGGTCAGATACTGCTTCTAATGATTTATTTATTTGTGAATATTCAGATTTAGTAATTAATCCGTATTTAGCATGGCTATTTGTTCTTTTGTTAACTTCAAGAAGCAATTCCTGAAATATCTGAATTTTGGATGATATATCCTTCCCGCCTGTAAATTCCGTATTAGTTATTTGATTAACTATCTCATGGTATATATTATTTGTTTGTCTATCACCCGCTTTAGATGCGATCAAAGCTTTTGACTTTATCCAATTCTCCAAAGCTTTAATCGTTATTTCAATTGGATCAGCTTCTTCCGGGTGAATTCTTCGTCGAATAACTCTTGATTCATATACTTCGCTAGAGAATTCCATTGATTTCTCCAATTCTCTTTGAAACAAATTGACTACCCCTGAATTCATTGTTTTTCGGGTGTCAGAAAGAAAAAATAATTTAATATTTAGTTGAGAAATAAATTTGAGCATTTGTAAATAATAAATACCTTCTTTTGTTTCTTTATCTAGACGGATAGTTGTATCAAGATCATCTTCTCCTTTCAACGTTATTTTGTATTTATCTTTACTATTAGCTTGAATTACATAAGAATAAGCACCTATTAAATTATTTTTTCGAATTGCTCCAATAGAAATTCCATTGTCTAAATGAACAATTACTTTTTCAAACTTTGTTTTAGCCAATTCTGTCTTATGACCTGCTCCATCTTGACATGACAACAGATAAAAAATAGTTTTAAGAATAGTGGTTTTGCCAGAACCATTGTCGCCATATAATAAAAGCAGTTTTTCATCTGTAGAACTTGCCTTTTTAATGTCATATGTAAAATATCCAAACAATCCTTTTACTTCTATTCTTTCAATCTTTATTTTAGCCATAATATTGTATTTGTTTATTATCCTTTATTTATATAGTGCCTAACTTGTTGTTATAACAAATATAATCAAAAAGGTCACATTAAGTAGTTAATAGGGTTGTTAAACAATCAAATTAAAACATATGTGTACAAATGGTCTTAAAATATCTATTACAAATTTAAGTACAATTTAGGAGTTATTATGCAATACTCTTATTAACCGAATAGAAAATTTAAATTCTTTTGCGGAGCGAAGCGCAGCAAATGTGGTTAAATTCAAATTTTAATTTGTGCAAAGCACAAAAGCGCGTCGGAAAAACTAAAACAATTTTCTATCATACTTACCGAACCAATCTTGATAAATTCAGTATCAAACAGCACGAATAAAACTGCTTTAATTGTCAGAATGTAAAATACCCTTCTAATTTACAAAAGCTGTCAGAAAGCGAAAAAATACTCTTAAATTTTATACTTATCAAAATGAGTTAAAATGACTATTCTTAGATTTTTTAGCGGCTTATTTATAACTATAACGTTTCGTATAAGAATAGTAGCCGACTGCGTGGCACTTTTCTTTCAAAATACAAGAAAGTTGAAGCGGGCTACAATCCTTGAATTTACTACAATCTCGGCTATTATTTTTATACATTGTTGGCGGTAGTTTTATTCAATTTTGTCCCATTGTATTTTTTCGTTCATCCAATTTGGAAAATCCTGTTGAGTCAATTTAAATCCTGTGCCTTGATCTTTATTTATCTTATTTAATAACTGGTTAAAATAATTTATTTCATCAACCGCCTTTTGTTGTGTATCAGGATAATTGTGAAAATCATACCAAAATTTGCTTAACTCTATAAAGAATTCTTTGTACAATAGTGAAACCCCTTTGTTATTCTTATTTTGACTTCTATTGTTAAGATAAAAATTAACAATTTTATTTTTTAAATTAAATGGAGTTTCAATTGAAATGTTTGTGGATGCACAAATGTGTTGTGGATTATCAAATTCATATGTTTCTGAACCTCTATATCTATCTGATAATATTTCATCAAAATCATTAGTAGTAGCTGTTTTCTGTAGGGAAATCTTAAAAAACCACTGATTTTCAGTGCAAACTATACGAATTAAATTTTTTCTGGCTTTATAAAAGTTTAGAATAAATGACGCTGTAGGAGACCAATTTTCAATAACTATGGGGCAATTCACTTGTTTGTAAACCGCAGAATAATCAATGTCTTTAAAGGTTCTGAGGGTATCGAATGGAGTCTCTTTTCTCAGAATAATTATGTCTTCAAATTTGAAGGTTTCTTCTATAGGTATATGCTTAATGTCAGTGCCGTCATAAACTTTAACGAACATATTATTATACATTAAACTTAATATTTCTTCGCCATAAAGCAGATGATAATCAAAGTAGTAACCGATAAAATCTCGGCATAATTTATATCTTGTTTCAGCTTCTTTATTTTTCCAATTATCAAACACCTTCTTCACGATTATTTTGTAGAAGTTCATGTATATTCGATCAAGTACGTCTCCATCTTTAATTTTGTACCTTCCTAAATCTATTTCATTTTTATGTTTTAGATTTATTTTACCTAATATGCTTTTAACTATTCTACTCGGAAAACGACCTAAATAAATCCCTTTTTGTGATACTTCAATTTCAGAAGTACTATATGTCTTTAAAGTATCATATTGATTAATTGGAATAAACGTATTATTCTCTTGTCTCATTAACATACCTAATGCCCCTTCACAATATTCATCAGAGAACTCTGCATCAACTGTTATTAAATCGTTTAAAACTTCTTTATACTCTCTTCCAACATGTTTTTCAAGTAAATTGAATTTATCAATTTCAAATATTTCTGAATTAATTATTTCTTGATTTTCTTCGAAAATAACTTTAATAGGAAAATCTAAGAATCTTATATGATGTCTTATTTGTTTAATTAATTCATCAAATTCTAATTCTTCGGATAAATGAATTGTTATTGTAGTTCCAGTAGTATTCCTATCCGAAGAATCAAAAAAGTAAAAGTAATTTTCAGCATTCTTTGTAACACGAAATCTTAATGTCTCCTTTGAGTCTTGTGTGGTCTCGACATCAAAATAATCACAAAGCAAAAAGTATGAAAATACTCCAACTCCGAATTGGCTTATAGCTTCAAATTCTCTTGAAATCTTGCTTTCGGTATAATAACTTTTTGAAAGTTTAGCAAAGTAATTTTCCACAATGAAATCATCCATACCAATTCCATTGTCAGATATTATTAATGTATTATCCTTTAGCCTTACACATAATTCGGGTTTATAATCAGATTTATTGAGATGTAATTTGAATCTGCAACTATCAATGGCATTTTGCAAACACTCTCTGATAGCAACGAATTTATTTTCATAAATATTGGTGCCAATGAATGTATTGATTGTGTTTTGCAAATCGAAAGTAAACCCTATGTTTTTAGGGATAAACCCAACTGTTTGAATGTCTTTTTCAAGTTTTACATAATCAATTTTTAAATTCCTTTCATTCGAAGGTAACGTAGTTACGACTTTTTGAACGTATCTTATGACATCCTCAATTTTGTTGTAATGTTTAAGGAGTGCATAATATATGTCTTTATCAGAGCATTTAGCAGTGATTTTTATTGTTTGATGACGGAAATTTACAAAATAGTTGGCTTTGTGTTTATCCCACTCCTTCTTACTTATAACATTTTTAGGAAGATATTCACTATACAATAATTCAGGAGTTCTATCATTTGTAATATCAAGTTCATCTGCAATTCTGATGATTGCAGCTAAATATGGTAGGCACACATATTCAGTTCCGCTCTTTACTATAAATTCAGGTTTATATTCTTCAAAACTTAGGAGATTTACGACTCTATGTCCCATGCCAACCATTCCAATAGCATGTGCATAGGTTTCATTTATAATTCCTAATTTCTCCCAATGTGTAGTGATGTATTCAAATGAAAGTTCATGATGAATCTCTCTTAAGTAATTTTCAAATGATTTATTACTTTCAATAAATTTATCACTTCCTAATATTCGTGTTTTCATTTTTGACGTTGGACACATTCCAATGTCATGCAGAAACCCAGCCATTATTAAGATATATACTTCGTCTTCATTAAGCTTATTAAGCTCTTCAGATAGTACCAATTCAGCGTAATCTAACACTGACTTGGAATGGTTTATAGAATGGTCAGTATAGTCTGGAAAGTTTGTTATAAATCCTTGTAATATTGGGGTAATCTGTTTTTCGCAGTTTGCAATACTGGTTATTAGTTCTGTGTAATCTTTAATTCTATCTAAGAGTTTTTTCATCAATGTTTATATTATATAATTGGTGCGTTTTCCTAAATTACCGCCAACTTGTTCATAGAAGTAACTCAAACTTTTGCAATTTTAGTTAACACCAAGCACTCTTTTTACTCATCATTTAATTCTATTTCTTTCTTTATTTCATTTTGAATGTTTTCTAACTGCATTTTCTTATTTACTTCGCGCAGTTTTTGTGCAGTTTTAGTAAAATATTGATGCTTTTTAATGAAATTTAATTGCATTGTATTCCATTCAAGAATTGAATCGATTTTATTTCTTTCGTGATATTCTTTATATAAACTTATTGAAACTGGAACAAAGTCAGTCCGACCCAAATAATCTAAATCTGCATCGCACATAATTTCTTCAAGCAAATTTTCTGGTTCAGGAGGCATTCGTGTAACAAGAACAAGATTACAAATTTTTTCAATTTGTTTTTCTGTATATAGAAATTCTGGTAAAAATTTCTTTGCTAACTTAATACTCTCTTCCTCATGTGTATCATAATTTATGAGATGTCCCATATCATGAAAAAGAGCGGCAGTTTTCAGTATAAGCATATCCTCATCTTTTACTCCTTCCGATCGTCCAATTAATTCAACTTGCGTAACTACATCAATAGTATGTTTTACATTATGGTAATATAAATTATCAGGCAAACCATCTTCAAGTTTTGTTAAAACAAATTCTTCAACGTCGTTAACTCTTAATAATTGAAGTTGGGTATAAAGGTTTTTATTAGGAATTTGACCCTTTAAATCTGATGCTAAATGAGGCATAAGCCCTTCTACGAAATACATATCAATTTCCCCTTTATATTTTACCGGCATTTTCCCTCGGTACTGACATATAAAGAAATCTTTAATTAGCATGTAAGTATTTTCCGTAATATTTATTTTGCCAGGTTTCCCTGCAGCCTCTAATCTACTGGCAGTATTAACTGTTCCTCCCCAAATGTCATAAGATATTTTACTTCGTCCTAAAACACCGGCAACTACAGGCCCTGTGTCAATTCCAATTCTTAAATCCCAAATATGACTTGAATCATCACTCGTTAGTTTTTTTAATTTTTTCATGAAATTCTGCATCTCAATTGCTGCTAAAACTACTTCAACGGGATTGGTTCTGTTTTTTACAGGGATTCCTCCGGCGCACATATATGCATCGCCAATTGTTTTTATTTTTTCTATATTGTATTTTTCAACGACTGTATCAAATTCTAAAAAGAATCGATCAAGTTCATCAATTAAAAGATCTGAGTCCATTTGCTCAGCAATTTTAGTAAATCCCTGTATATCAGAAAACAATACCGTAACCATATTGTAATGATATGGCCCGGCTTTTCTTCCGGATTTCAATTGTTTAGCAGTGTTTTTTGGCAAAACTCGTTCAAGTAAGTTGTCCGCTTTTTCCTTTTGTATTACAACCTCTTCTGTTCGTTCAAATATTATGTTTTCAAGCTTAAATCGCTCCCGGGCATAATAAAAAGCCCTCCATTTACTTATTAAAATAAATATTAGAAGTATAGACGTGAGGTAGATAAAAAAAGCAGTTTTCGTTCTGTAGAAAGGAGGTTTAATTGAAAATTCATAAATAATCTCTTCCGAAATTGTATCAAAAACATTTTTGGCTCTTAGTCGAAAAGTATAATCTCCTTCAAAAAGGTTGGTGTATTCTTTAAAATTTGATCTTGACCAATCTGACCAATTAGAGTCAAATCCATCTAATTTATATTGATAAAATATTTGATTTTCACTTTCGTAATGTGGTGATGAGAATTTAAAAGCAATTGTATTAAATTTATATGATAAGGATTTTTTTTGGCTTTTGATAGAATCAAATGCGCCGAAAGGTAATTGAAAAATTACTGAATCATTTCCAACTTTAATTTGATGAAATGTTGCCGAAAAAGCCTTATCAAATGGCAATTCTTGATTTAAATCTAATTGGATTAAGCCTTCAAAACCACCAAACCAAACAATTTTATTTTCATCGGGATGAATAGATGTAATAAAGAAATCCTTTACTCTATTAAGGGGCAATGGACGTAATGTTTTTAGTGAATCGTTTTTATGATTTTTAACTAAAGTTCTATTTGGAGAACTATTTTGGCCAATAATATTTAACCATAAATTATTTTGATCATCTTCAAGAATAGGATAAACCCAATTCTTTTCATTAATAAAATCAATGCCAATTAATGTGTCTTTATAAAACTTTTGTTTATTAGAATTAAATCGATAGATACCTTGTGATGTTGAGAATAAAACACAATTATTTATTGCGTAAAGGTTAATCCATTCAAGATTTTTAGGAAGTAAGTTTTTATTGTTATAATGTGTAAAACTTAAATTATTATGGTATTTATTGAAAGGATCAATTTTGTATATGCCGTTTTCATTGCTTGACAACCATAATGTACCATCATTTTCTTCGGCAATGCTTGTTATTCGTCCGTTTATACCTTTTAACTTTTTTTCAACAATTAAAATTCCTTTTGTATATCTTATTGCTGAAAAGCCGTCATTATATCCAAGAAAAATATATGATGGGTTTTTCTTAGATCGAAACACACTCGTTATTTCATTTGCTTCACGATTATAAAATAGCTGTGCCTTATTTCCGATAATTTCATATATACCATTAGATGAGGATACAAACAATTGATTATTAAATTGGTGGAAATCATAACAATTGGATTTGATTTCTTTTATAGTATTAAAATTTATATCAGGAGAGATTTTGCCAGGCATAGAATTGTTATTGTAATATACACCCAAGGATGTAGCAATATATAAATTATTTTTAAATCGAATAACAGAATTAACATTTCCGTTTAATCCTGTGTTTTTACTAAAATAACTAAAAGGAGAAGGAATCTCTATTCTACTAATGCCTTTATTGTGCAATGCCCACAGATTATTATTTTTATCCGCAAAAAGAGAGTTTATAGTTAAATTAAATAAACCGCTCATTTCATCAATTAGTGAAACGATTTCACCTTTTTTATTAATTATTATTATACCTGAAAGAATAGTTCCTATCGCATAGTTGCCGTTATTTAATACACATGCTTTTGAATAAATATTATTTTCTAAGAAAACATCGGCATCAGTTTTAAAGTGATTAAAACGATTATTCTCGAACAAGAAAAAGCCACGATCCTTTTCTGTTTTAAAAATAAATTGATCATTAAATGGAAGGATGTCTAATATTTTTTTATCAGCTAGAATTTTACTTCCAGGTAAATGAAATAATCTTTCATTAATTAATTTGAAAATTCCTTCACCTTTCTTTACTATAAAAATTTGTTTATTTGATTTAAATATAGTTAACTGATTTGTGCTCGAGTCTACAACATTAATTCTTTTTTCTGAGTACCTAAAAAGTGTTTTACCATTACTAAAATAAACTTGATCCTTATAAGTTGAAATTTGATTTATTTGCCCGAGTTGATGAAATCCTTTTTTAAATGATTCTGTTAAAGATACAAAAGAAGAACCTTTACCGTCGTTAGAGATAATTCCAAAATCGTTATAAGCACCAACATAAATTACATCTTTATTATCTATGTCAATACATGGTCTTCCAGGAACTTTAATTATTTCCCAGAAATGCCCGTCATACTGTACAATACCGTTGGTGTTTGCAATGTAGCTTATTCCATTAAGATCCTGAATTATTGAAAAATTATTATTGTTAAAGCCATAATTTTGCAAAACAATACCTTGTATGTATGGACTCCCAAGATTATTTTCATAACTTTTTATTGGGGAAAGGATTATAAAAATAAAGAGTATAAAGGAAAAAAAAACTGTATTTTTGCAAAAAATTATTCTAAAATACATAACTTGGTTTTTTGGAAACGTTTGCTCCAATTTTATACGTGTAAGTTAAGAATTTTTTTATTGGGAAACGTTGATTTAAAATAAATCTATAGGTTTATGAAAAAAGATGAGCATATTATTGTAATACCATGGGACTTTACTCCTGTTGCAGATTACGCTTTACAACATGGATTTAAATTCGCCGAAAAAGCAAAAAGCAAAGAAATTGTTTTAGTTCATATTATTAAAAATGAGAAGGAACACGATAGTGCTTTAGAACAATTACAACGTGTGGCAAGTGATAATCATGGTAAAAATGGAGTAGCAATAAAAGCCCTGGTTCGAAAAGGAACAATTTTTACCACCATTGGAGAGGTTGCTTCCGAAGTAGAAGCAAAACTTGTAATAATGGGTACTCATGGTTTAAAAGGCATGCAAAAGCTTACTGGTAGCTGGGCTCTTAAGGTAATTGTTAGCTCTAAGGTTCCGTTCGTGGTTGTACAGGAACCGCCTAACGAATCAGATTTAAAAGACATTATTTTTCCTGTTGACTTCAAAAAAGAAAACAAAGAAGTTTTGAACTTAGTAAATTACTTGCATAAATACTTTGATCCTAAATTTCACATTATAAAGCCTAATACTACTGATACAGTGTTTATTAAAAAAATAAAAGCAAATATAGCATTTTCAAGAAAATATATGGATGGCAAAGGGATAGATTATGAGATTCATGCTGCTGAAGGAAAAAGAAGCTTCCCTGTTGAGATTATGGAATTTGGAAAAAATATTAATGCTGATCTTTTATTAATTATTTCTACTAAAAATATTGGCTTCACTGATTATATTATTGGAGCACAAGAGCAATATCTTATTGCAAATAGCTCTAAAATTCCTGCAATGGTGGTAAACCCTCGCGGTGATTTAACCGCATGGGAAGGATATAAATAACAGATATATATGTAGTTAAGTATAAACCTGGATGACGATTTTTGTCATCCTCTTTTTTTGAAAATATGGAACTTGTATTTGCAACAAATAATAAACATAAACTCGAAGAAATTCAAAATTCTCTTGGGAGCAAAGTTAAATTATTAAGCCTTAAGGATATTTCTTTTTTCGAAGAAATTCCGGAAGATTTCGAAACCTTAAAGGAAAATGCTCAACAAAAAGCAAGATATATTTTTGATAGATATAAAATTAATTGTTTTGCTGATGATACAGGTTTAGAAATTGAATCTTTAAATGGCGCACCGGGAGTTTATTCTGCAAGATATGCAGGTTTGTCATGTTCTTTTGAAGATAATATTAGAAAAGTATTAAAAGAACTTGATGGCGTAAAAAATCGAGTGGCACAATTTAAAACGGTAATAGCTTTAATTCTTGATGGTAAAGAATACTTTTTCGAAGGATCCGTTGATGGAGAAATACTTACAACAAATAAAGGTGTTGGTGGATTTGGTTACGATCCTATTTTTAAACCAAACGGATTTGATAAGTCATTTGCCGAGATGGGATTGGATGAGAAAAACAAGATTAGCCATAGAGGATTAGCTTCAAAAAAATTAGTCGACTTTTTATTAAATCGATAAATACCGCAATAATTAACTGAGAAATTTGGTTATAAGAGTAAAATTCTTAAAATGAACAAAAAGCTCCTTATTCTGGTAATAATTATAAGCCTAAACATAAGGTTTACCAGTGCACAAATTGGTGTTGGTGAATGGCGTGATCATTTACCATTTGTATATTCCATTGCAGTAACGCAATCGCCATCTAAGGTGTATGTAGCTTCAGAAAATGGAGTTTTCTCATATAGCAAGAAAAACCAGAATATTGAAAAACTTACTAAAGTAAATATTCTTTCGGATGTTGGTGTTTCATCTATTGCATATTCAGATGAAAACAGTGTTTTGGCCGTTGGGTATTCCAATGGAAATCTTGATTTAGTGTTTGATAATGAGGTGTTTAATTTATCGGACATTAAACGAGAAATGATAAGTGGAAGTAAATCTATTAATCACATATTATTTATTGATGAGTACGCTTACCTTTCATGTGGGTTTGGGATTGTAGTTATTAATGTTCAAAAGAGAGAAGTAAAGGACACTTATTATATTGGTAATTTCGGGGGTCTTCTTCAGGTTAATCAGTTAGTTTTAAGTAATAATTATTTATATGCAGCAACAAATGAAGGTGTATTTATAGCAGATTACACAAATTACAATTTAGCAGATTATTCAAATTGGCAAATCATAACTGCAATTCCAAATTACACTTCAAAATTTAATGCGATTTATGTTGATGATAATAACAATTTGCTTGTTAATCAGTCAAACGATTTATCAAATGATATATTATTTGCCTATTCTGAAGGAGCATGGATGAGTTTAAATAGCGATTATAGTACAATTCGCGAAATAAAGAATGAAAATTCTGCTATACAGATTGTAAGCAACAGAAATATTTTATCTTATAGTACAGATTTTGTATTTATAGATTCAATTTCGCAAATTGACATACCAAAACTTGATCCATTTGATGTAGTTTTTAGTGATAATACATACTGGATTGCCGATAAAGGAAAAGGATTGGTAAAATTTACTGCAGGCAGTTTTGAAAGCATAACACCTAATGCACCTTATTTACCAGAATCTTTTTCAATAGATATAGACAATAACAGAGTGCTGGTTACGGCAGGAAGTTTAACTCCGTCATGGGGAAATTCTTTTTTTACCGGAGCAGCATTTTCATTTAGGAACGAACGATGGGAATCAATGTTTAATTTCAACGCTTTTGATTATGTTTCAGTTAAAATCGATCCTTATAATACAGAGCATTTTTATGCTGGTAGTTGGGGCGGTGGACTTGTGGAGTATTTGAATAACGAGCTGGTTGAAACGTATAAAGTGGAAAATAGCACTTTGCGATCAATTATTCCAGGGAGTAACTATTACCGAATTGGAGGTTTAGATTTCGATAGTGATAATAATTTATGGATAACTAATTCAGATGTTGAAAACCCTATCTCTGTTAAAAAAAGCAATGATGGTGATTGGCTTAGTTTTAATTTTGAGGAAAAAATAAGTAACATTCGAATTGGTAAAATAATAGTAACTCAAAATGATAATAAATGGGTTGTATTGCCATCGGGTAATGGTTTATTTGTCTTCGATAATAATCAAACTATTGATGATATTAACGACGATTTATTTAAGAAAATAAGTATTGTTGATGAAAACGGGAAAATAATATCTAATAATGTATACTCAATTGCTGAAGATTTAGACGGAGATATTTGGGTAGGTATAGATCAAGGTATTGTAGTTTATTATAATTCTGAAAATGTTTTTGAAGATTCTGATTTTCACGCACAACGAATTGTAATTACTATTGGTGAAGCTACCGACTTTTTATTAAAAACAGAGACAATTACAGCAATAGCAGTTGATGGAGCAAACAGAAAATGGATTGGAACAAATAGTTCTGGTGTTTATCTGGTTTCTGAAGATGGCATAAAAGAAATAAATCATTTTACCGAAGAGAATAGCCCTTTACTTTCAAATAAAATTAAGGATGTTGGAATAAACCATGAAACTGGCGAAGTGTTTATTGCTACTGATAAAGGTTTGATTTCCTACCGAGGAACGGCAACAATGGGTAGCGATGAATTTAGAGATGTGTATGTTTATCCTAATCCGGTGCGCGAAAATTATTATGGTGATATTACGGTAAGAGGATTGGTTTCTGATGTTAATGTAAAAATTACCGATATAAGTGGAAATATCGTTTATGAAACAACCGCAGATGGAGGACAAGCAACATGGAATGGGAAGAATTTTTCTGGGAAAAGAGTAAGTACAGGTGTTTATCTTGTTTTTTGCTCCAATGAGGATGGTTCTAAAACATACATTACAAAGCTCTTATTTATTAAATAAAAAATCGGAATATCTGAATTCAAGAACAAGAATGAGAACTACAATAATTCTATAAAAGAGTGATACACAACACTCCAATTAGCATAATTATTGCACCCCAAATTCTTTCTTTCAAGCCTTTTTCTTTAAAAATAATTACTCCAAATAAAACAGTAATAATTGCACTTGTTCTTTTTATGGAGATCAGATATGCCACCAGCGTCATGCTAATTGCGATCATATGAAAAAGCATCATTAATCCATGAAATATTCCAACTGGGATCAATGATTTTAAATTTTTCGGAATTTGTTTTAAATTTTTTCTTGATTTTATAAATACAATTGGTGTTATTCCAATGGTGATAAATATATTTATTGCAATACCGTAAAAAATAGGTGATGAGTGTTGAAGTCCTATCTTATCGAAATTTGATGTAATACTCCATATAAATGCTACTAATAGCATTAGTTGCGCTCCTTTATTATGTACTAAAGCTTTAAAAGGAGCAAATAATCCATCTTTTTTTTCTTTTATGTTTAAAACATAGGAACCAAAAACAATTAGAAATATTCCTATTAATCCAAAAATATTTGGGAATTCTCCAACAATAATAGGGGAAGTAATTAATAAAAATAATGGAGTAAAAGTCGAAAGAGGTATTATTAGTGATAAATCAGCTATTTTAATTGCTTTTAAATATAGTATTGCGGTAGCAATATTTAAAGTCCCACTTACAAAAATGGCTAGCCAAAATCCCGAAGTGATTTCTGGTATTTCAATGAAGAATAATAATGGGAGTAAAATAGGAAGTGCAAAAAAATTCAATGCCCAGGCAACGATATATTCATCCATGTTTTTTAATCCGAACTTCCCAGCAACATCGGTAAGCGAGCGAAATAATGCGGTAAGAAATGCAAAAAATATCCAAGTCATTAATAAAATTATAGGTTAAAAAGTCCAGACCAAAGAAAGTTGTGGCGTTTGGGATATTTGATCAATTTTCACATTTAAATTAAATGATACATCTTCAAAATCTGTTTTATTACTAAGGATATAATTATATCTTGCTAATGCATCAAAAAGAAAACCTTTGGAGAATACATGATAAGTTAATGTTCCAGTACAAAATACAATTATTGCCACTGTTAAATAACCTGTTTCTTCTTCGAGGATTACATTATTATCAATAGTTGCATCTCCGGTTGATGTCGTGGTGCCCGAATCATAAAAGTGTTTATAAGCCAACAGTGGAGCAATAACTCCCATTTGAGCGATCCCGAAATAGCGAATAAGTTTATAGCTGTTTAAACTATGCCGAGCTATTGAATCGTTCTGAACATATGGTTTTAGATTCCCTCCAAACATTCCTAATTTAATGTATGTAGCACCTTGGTCTGGCGAAAATTTCCGACCAACATGAAAGAATGGAGTTGCAGTAATCCAAACGGTTTTGCTTTTTAGATATAAATGAGGGTGTTCATTTTCTTGCGAAAAAGTCAATCCAGGTATCTGTGAAAAAGAAAACTGCAAGATAAAACAGATAAATATACTTGTTGTGATTAATTTTTTTGACATAATGAATCGCAATAGCCTATTTTATTAAACTTTAAAAATACTTAAAAGGATTTGAATAGAGAAATTATTTATTTTGAAAAAGTGTTAGATTATATTATTTTAAATGAGAGAAGAATAATTGATGAAGACCAATATTATCAGAGAATGATTGAATCCGATGAGATATTATTTTATCCAAATACCTCAGCGTATGCAGGTATTGTCGTTGGAACAGGGTTTGATTGCTTCACTTCAGATAAAATAACACCATTTTTTAAAATAGATTATAGCCGTTTTTATCTTTACGTTGCAATTAAATCTGTTGAAAATATTAAGTTTGCTTTAGGAATAAAAATCTAAGAACAAACTAAAATATGAAAAATGTAAATTTAGCCTTAATCCTTATTTTTTCCTTATTTTATTTAAGCTCTAAATCACAAGATGATAACGCTGTAATAAAGGAATATAAAGATGCATTGAACGCAGAAAAAGGTTATATAATCACTCAAAATGGCGAATATAAACAAGGATATATTATTTTAAGCAAAGATTTGAATAATTCAGAATATGTCGATTTTCTTAAATTTATAAAAGCAGCGCCCGAAAGATATACTAAAAACGACATTAAGGAATATGGCTTTAATGAAGTTGTTTATGTAACTACTCCTTATAAAGATGACATTGTGTTTATGAGGCGAATGAATCAAAATGAGCCTTACGTATATTACTATAAATCAAGGGAAGTAACAGAATTTTATGTAAAAAAAGATGGTGAATTATTGCTGTTGCCACCTGAAAAAAGTGAACTAAGAGTATTCCTTAGCGAAGAATTAAAAAATTGCGATATTTCAATTCAAAATTCAAAATTAGCAATTTACAATAAGCAAAGATTAAACTTTATTTTTGAGCGACATTCAAATTGTGATGTTAAAAGAATTCCCTTTTTTAATTATGGAATATACATTGGTGCAGGTATTAATAATTTGAAATTAGATCCTAGCAGAGTTTTTGCATATTATGATTACGACAGTCCAAAACCGGGCATTGTGGCTTCGCAGGTGGGAAATTTAGATTACACACCAAAAACTGCAATTTTTGCAGGTTTTTTTGCTGATATTCCTTTAACGGTTAATGGAGGGAAATTATCATTTCATCCCGAATTAGAGTTTAGAAGAAAAAGTTATCAGTTTACAAAGTCTATTAATGGTGAATTTGAGTTTAATATTAGTTATTATACGGCCAATATTTTTGCAAGATATAAGAGTTTAGATAAAAAACATGTCGCCTTTATTGATTTTGGATTTATATATTCAATACTAGATGTAGGCAATTCGTTTTATTCAAATACTACTTCTAATACTAAATACAATTTTGATCCTAAATTGAATAGCTCTATTTATGGCCTGGGTCTTGGTGCTGGAATGAGTTTCCCTTTTTCTGTTCGAAATAGCGTTGATGTAAGTCTAAGGTATTCGTATTTAATATCGCAAAGTAAAATGCCAACTGTTTCTAATTTGGATTTGGTAGTAGGAATAGCTTTTTAATAAGCTATAGTATTATTAATAAACTGAGGGTGTCCAAGAATGGCATCCTCTTTTTTTATAATTAGTTTAGATTATGTTTTTTTTAAGTTAAAACTTAAGGAATAAATTTTCAGTCCAAAAAGCCTTAAAAACAAGTCTATTAAAAGATAAATTTTCAATAACAATTCGGATTTAGCC
>JAQIBH010000067.1 GCA_027859205.1 Bacteroidales bacterium
ACAAAACCCCAATACCTAGAATCTGCCGAATTATGTCTATTATCTCCCATCATAAAATAGTAATCCATTTTGAATGTATAAGAATCGACCTTTATATCGTTAATGAAAATTTCGGAGCCTTCAACACGTAAGCTGTTACCTTCGTAAGTTTCTATTACACGATGATATAATGGCAAATTATCTACATCCAATTTAATAGTAACACCTTCCTCTGGAACATATAATGGGCCAAAATTATCTTCAGTCCATGAATAGTTTGAATCAAATGGAAAGATCGAAATATTTGCCATATTAACATTTGCGTTTTCATATTTTGACACAGATGACACGACTGGAAAATTCTTTAAATTCTCTACATTTTCATCTGTTAAAGGCAATTCATATAAAGAACTAGAGGCTATATATCTTCTATCATCAACAGCAATATTTAAGCGCTGTAAGTGTTTTGAATTAATTTCTTTCCCATTTGTTTTCACAAAATAGTCGTATTGCATATCTTCAAAATGCTCTTGGTCTACACCATTAACAGACATTTGACCATGAACAATTTTCAAGCTATCGCCAGGAATTGCAACACAACGTTTAATATAATTTTCACGTTTATCAACCGGGCGAACAGTAATATTAAATTTATTCCAAATATGGTCTCTAGCCATCGACTCATATATCTTAAAAGATTTTATTGGATTTGCTTGCTGAATGTCTCTACGTTTTAGCTGATCGGCATATTGTCGAATAACAGAATAATATTCAGAAGTTTCTTGAAGTTCAATTATTACAGTATCGCCAGCAGGGAAATTAAAAACGACAATATCATTTCTTTTTATTTTACCAAAACCTGCAATACGATTATATGGTTTTTTAATCCACTCAACATAAGATTTTGTTGACCTAGTTAATGGCATAGTGTGATGCGCAAAAGGAAAGGATATTGGAGTATTAGGTAGTTTAGGACCATAACTCACTTTACTAACAAATAGATAATCTCCAACCAGTAATGTTTTTTCCATTGATGAAGTAGGAATTGTATAAGCTTCAATTAAAAACATACGAATTAACGTTGCTGCAATTACTGCAAACACCAGCGCATCAATCCATTCAATTACGCCACTTTTGGATTTTGGAGCATTACGTTTTTTCCAAAACGACCAGTTTACAAATTTTGTTAAGTGCATATCAATAATGATCGGTATTCCAAATAAAAACCAAAAATTCTTAAGCCATATAACCCAAAGTATATAAATCGTAATTGCTAAACCAAAATTAAAATACTTGTTTTTGATAATCTCTTTTAGTGTCATTGTTATTTTTTGTTATTAAAATTTCAATAAATCATTCATTGTATAATATCCTTTTTTATTGGCAATAAATTCTGCGGCTAAAACGGCACCCAATGCAAAGCCTTTTCTGCTTTTTGCATCGTGTTCAATCATTATTTTATCGAATTCTGATTCATAAATAATTTTGTGATTTCCAAATACATTCCCTTCTCTATACGATTTTACGGCAATCGAATTAGTAGAATTTTCATTTTCTTCTATCCATTTATTTTTTCGCGCAATATTTTGAATTAAACTATCCGCAATAGTTATGGCTGTCCCACTTGGCGTATCAACCTTTTCGGTATGGTGAGTTTCCTCAACTTCCACATTATAATCTGAAAAGTTATTCATTAATTTGGCTAAATTTTCATTAAGCTTAAAGAATAAATTTACTCCAATACTATAATTTGATGCATAAAAAAATGTTTGATTTTCTTTTTTACATTTATCAATAATAATATCAAACTTATTTAACCATCCTGTTGTACCACTAACTACAGGAATATTATATTTATAACATAAATTAATATTTGAGAAAGCGCTTTCCGGAACAGTAAATTCTATGGCTACATCAACATTTTTAAAATCATCTTTATTAACAGTACTCACATTATCCTCATCAATTTTTAATAACACTTTATGCCCTCGATTTAAAGCAATTTGCTCTATCTCTTTACCCATTCTTCCATAACCTATAATTGCTATATTCATTTTCAATTAGTTAGTGTGCAAGATATTTAAATCCTTACAAAAGATTTAAATAATTTTCATAAAAAATGTTAATATTTTGGTTTGTAAATATAAAAAAAGGGAAGCACTTTGGCTTCCCTTCTTGAATTTATTATAGAAACAACTTATTTCTTTACCGTTTTTACAACTTCAGCAAAAGCTTTTGGATGATTCATAGCTAAATCAGCTAATACTTTTCTGTTAAGAGCAATACCTTTTTTATTTAATTGACCCATGAATTCAGAATAAGACATTCCGTGTAATCTAACACCTGCATTAATTCTTTGAATCCATAATCCTCTGAAACTTCTTTTCTTGTTTTTTCTGTCTCTGTATGCATAAGATAAACCTTTTTCAAATGCATTTTTTGCAACAGTCCAAACATTACTTCTTCTACCCCAATACCCTTTGGTGTGTTTTAATACTTTTTTTCTTCGTGCTCTTGCGGCTACTGAATTTACTGACCTTGGCATAATTTTCTGTTTTGTGAACGATTAGCGGTCGCATTTTTCCGACGCTTATTTCGGCTAATTCATCCTAGTTAATTACTAATTAATTTTCGATTAAAAGATTATTTCATTGCTAAACACAACTTAATGTTTCTCTCATCTGACTTATGTACTTGTCCTGTTGCGGTTAGATTTCTCTTTCGCTTAGTACTTTTTTTTGTCAAAATATGACTTTTGAATGCATGTTTTCTTTTAATCTTCCCTGAGCCGGTTATGCTAAATCTTTTTTTAGATCCGGCTTTTGTCTTCATCTTTGGCATTTTACTACAAATTTAATTTATAATATATTATTTTTTCTTAGCAACCTTAGGTGCTATGAACATAATCATTCTTTTCCCTTCAAGCTTTGGCAGTTGTTCAACTTTACCATGTTCTTCAAGGTCTTGAGCTAATCTTAAAAGGAGAATTTCTCCTTGCTCCTTAAATAAAATCGAACGACCTTTAAAAAACACAAATGCTTTTACTTTCGCTCCATCTGCAAGAAAATTTATAGCATGTTTCAGTTTAAACTGATAATCATGCTCATCGGTCTGTGGACCAAATCTTATTTCTTTTAAAACAACTTTTTGTGTTTTTGCTTTAAGCTCTTTCTGTTTCTTTTTCTGTTGATAAAGAAACTTTTGATAATCAATTATCTTACAAACTGGTGGCTCCGCATTCGGTGAAATTTCAACCAAATCCAGTTCTAATTCATCAGCTAATTTCAAAGCATCTTGAATAGTATAAACATCAGGTGTTTCAATATTATCACCTACAAGCCTAACTGATTTTGCACGAATAAAATTATTTATTTTATGCAATGGCTCATTTTTTTTGAATGGTCTTCTTTGCCTTGGTCTTGGTCCCGCTATAACTAGGTTCCTCCTATATTTAGTTAATAATTAATTTATTTTATAAGCTTCTGTTTGAGCTTTTACTTCTTTGTTAATTAGATCTGCAAATTCATCCAGTTTCATACTTCCTTTATCTCCATCGCCTTGCACCCTAACAGAAACTGTCTCACTTTCAAACTCTTTCTCTCCAACAATCAAAAGATATGGTATTCGTTTTAACTCATTATCACGTATCTTTTTACCCACTTTCTCGTTACGATCGTCAATTAAAGTGCGAATATCGCAATTATTTAGGAAATTCAAAACTTTTTTCGCATAATCATTAAATTTTTCACTGATAGGTAAAACAACAACTTGATCAGGAGTTAACCATAAAGGAAATTTCCCCATAGTATGTTCAATTAAAACAGCAACAAATCTTTCCATTGATCCAAATGGGGCTCTATGAATCATAACTGGTCGATGCTTTTGATTATCAGCTCCAATATACTCCAACTCGAAACGTTCAGGTAAGTTATAATCAACCTGAATTGTGCCTAACTGCCATTGACGACCTAAAGCATCCTTTACCATAAAATCTAACTTCGGTCCATAAAATGCTGCTTCGCCATATTCTATTACGCAATCAAGATTCTTTTCTTTCACTGCTTCAAGAATAGCGCTTTCGGACTTTTCCCAATTCTCGTCACTTCCAATATACTTGGTTTTATCGTTAGGATCTCGCAATGATACTTGAGCAGTAAAGTTTTCAAAATTAAGTGCATTAAAAATAATGAAAATAATATCCATTACTTTTTTAAATTCGTCTTTTAATTGATCAGGACGACAAAAAATGTGTGCATCGTCTTGTGTAAATCCTCGCACTCTAGTTAAACCGTGTAATTCTCCACTTTGCTCGTAACGATAAACTGTACCAAATTCAGCGTAACGAACTGGTAAATCTTTATATGAGTGAGGTTTATGTTTATAAATTTCGCAATGATGTGGGCAATTCATTGGTTTCAATAAAAACTCTTCGTCATCGGCCGGTGTACTTATTGGCTGGAAAGAGTCCTTTCCATACTTTTCATAATGCCCAGATGTTACCCACAACTCTTTTAGTCCAATGTGTGGTGAAATTACCTGCTGATAACCATATCGTTTTTGAATCTTTTTTAAGAAATTCTCTAACCCTTCTCTTAATTGAGCACCCCTTGGTAACCATAAAGGCAAACCCTGTCCAACCGTTTGTGAAAAGGTGAATAATTCTAACTCTTTACCAATTTTTCTATGATCACGTTTTTTAGCTTCCTCTAATAAAACCAAATATTCTTCTAAAAATTTCTGTTTTGGGAATGATATGCCATAAACACGTGTTAATTGCTTTCTTGTTTCATCACCACGCCAATAAGCGCCGGCTACTTTCAGTATTTTTATTGCCTTTATATATCCAGTATTTGGTAAATGCGGTCCTCTGCAAAGGTCAGTAAAACCACCATGACTATAGAATGTTATTGTTCCATCCTCTAAATCATTTATTAACTCAATTTTATACTCGTCGCCTTTTTTTGTAAAAAAATCTAAAGCTTCTTTTTTTGTAACTTCTTTAGATGTAAAAACATTTTTTTGTTGAGCTAGTTCTTTCATTTTAGCTTCAATTCTTGGAAAATCGGCATCAGAAATTACTCTATTATCACCTAGATCAACATCATAATAAAATCCATTTTCAATATTTGGACCAATACCTAATTTAATTCCTGGATATAAAGCTTCTAGTGCTTCAGCCATTAAATGAGCGGAAGAATGCCAAAACGCTTGTTTCCCTTCATTATCATCCCACTTATGTAATTTAATTGCAGCATCGCTTGTGATAGATCTTTGCAAATCCCAAACCTCACCACTTACAGTCACAGCCAATACTTCTTTGGCTAATCTAGGACTTATATCTTCTGCTATTTCGAATCCTGTTACTTCATTGTACTCTCGTACAGAATTATCAGGAAATGTTATTTTAATCATACTAAATCTTTTCAAATTCTGGTGTGCAAAGATATAAAATCTTACATAACTTATTACTCAAATGATTAAGAATTAATAAGTATATTTAATCATTTTTTAGTAAGCCGGACATATAAATATTAAAATTGTTTCATTATATATTTTTATATTCATATTTTAAATGAAACTCTTTACATATCATCTTATTATAATTATTAATAAATCAATATAAGCATGAAGACAATTTTTAAATTATCGATATTTTTATTTTTGTGTGGAATATCTATAAGCTCCATATCACAAAAAATCAACAACGAAATTTCTCTAATAGATATATTCACAGATAAAACATTCACTGCTCGTACAATAAGTGGATTAAGATCAATGAATGATGGTGAGCATTTTACAACACTTGAGAGTCGTAAAAAAATTATAAAATACAGTTACAAAACCGGAGAAGTTATTGACATTCTTTTTTCTACGTTAGAAAAAGATTTTGACATAAATAATTATGAATTTTCATCTGATGAATCAAAAGTATTGTTATCTGTAAATGCAGAGTTTATTTATAGAAGATCGTACACTGCTGATTACTACATTTATGATATTACAACTAAAAAATTAGAAAAATTAAGTAATAATGGAAGACAAAAATTTGTGAATTTCTCACCTAATGCATTAAAGGTGGCTTTTGTTAGAGACAATAATATTTTCATAAAAAATTTAAAAACGAAAGATGAAAAGCAAATCACATTTGATGGTAAATTCAATTATATAATTAACGGCGGTACGGATTGGGTTTACGAAGAAGAATATAGTTTTACCAGAGCCTTTTTCTGGTCTCCTAAAGGAGATAAAATTGCATATTATAAATTTAATGAAAAGGATGTTCCAGATTTTAATATGATTAAATATAATAATGCACTTTATCCAGAAAATTATGCCTTCAAATATCCAAAAGCAGGTGAAAAAAACTCAATAGTAAGTATTCATGTTTACGATTTAATAAACAACCAAACAAACACAATGGATATTGGTTCCGAAACAGATCAATATATTCCTAGAATAAAATGGACCACAGATAATAATAAGCTGTCAATTATACGTGAAAACAGGTTGCAAAATCATATTGAAATTCTTATTACTAATACCAACAATGGAAATTCTAAAGTTATATATGAAGAAAAAAATAGATATTACATAGAAAGAATTGAGGACTGGTATATGACAATGACTGATGATGGACGGTCTTTCATTATTAACAGTGAAAAAGATGGATGGAATCATTTTTACTTATATGACATTGAAGGGAAACTAATAAATCAAATAACAAAAGGAGAATGGGATATTACAAACTTTATTGGGTTAGATAGTAAAACACAAACATTATATTATCAATCGGCAGAAGAATCACCACTTAATAAGGCTGTTTATTCAATTAAACTTGACGGAACTGAAAAGAAAAAATTATCTGAAAAAAGAGGAACAAATATTACAGTTTTCAGCAAAGGTTTTAAATATTATATTAATTATTATTCGAATGCAAATACACCAAAATATATAACACTGCATGATCAAAAAGGGAAGTTAATCCGAATTTTAGAAGATAATAATGAATTAAATCGGAAAATAAAAGATTACAATTTTGTTAAAACTGAATTTTTAAAAATCAACACTCCCTCGAGTAAATGGGATTTAAATGCTTACATGTTAAAACCAAATAATTTTGATCACAAGAAGAAATATCCAATGTTGATGTTTCAATATGGCGGACCCGGTTCGCAGCGTGTAACAGATTCATGGCCAAGATTTTTCGCATGGCATCAAATGTTAGCTCAAAAAGGTTATATAGTCGTTTGTGTCGATAACAGAGGTACAGGAGGTAGAGGAGAAGAATTCAAAAAAATCACTTATAGGCAATTGGGTAAATACGAAACCATTGACCAAATAGAAGCTGCAGAATATTTTAGCAACTTACCATACATTGATGAAAACCGAACCGGAATCTGGGGATGGAGTTATGGAGGGTTTCTATCAGCTTCTGGTTTATTTCAAGGTGCAAATATTTTTGAAATGGCTATATCTGTCGCACCTGTTAGTTCATACCGTTTTTATGATTCTATCTATACTGAGCTTTATATGGGATTGCCTCAAGATAATGCTGAAGGTTATGATAACAATGCATTACTTACACATGTAGATAAATTAAAGGGGAAATTATTACTTATTCATGGTACTGGTGATGATAATGTACATTTTCAGAATTCCATTGAATTAGCCAGAAAATTAACTGAAGCAAACAAACAATTTGAGTCACAATTTTATATCGACAAAGCTCATAGTATTCGTGGAAGTAATACACAATTGCATTTGTATACACGAATGACAAATTTTATTCTTGAGAATTTATAGTTTTAGTATCAAGATATTAGTCCACCAGAATGCAGTCAGATATCAGGATTTAGGTTTCCTGTGACTTTTTCCGATCAGTTTTAGTAATCTTATCATTATTTATATATTTTTGTAATCTTAAAAATGCCCAGATGGTGAAACCTGCTTGCCGGCAGGCCGGTTGGTAGACACGTCGGCAAAATAAGTAATATAATGCCCAGATGGTGAAATTGGTAGACACGCCAGCTTGAGGGGCTGGTGCTCGCAAGGGTGTGCAAGTTCGAGTCCTGTTCTGGGCACTAAAAACTGGATAACTTCTTTTATATAAAAGTAGATGTACACAAAAGTATCTCTACTTTTTTTATTTTTCCCATTTTTCATGTATTTATTGCAGGCAAATAATATTTGTTTAATTTTATTGAACAACAAATTAAAATTTGACTTGATAATTTACCATAGTGACAGATAATAAGTGAGATGACAAAAGAAAATAAAAAAATGAGTTTCAATGCCACATGGTCAATGGCTGTTGGAGGTATGGTCGGTGGTGGGATTTTTTCAGTTCTAGGAGTAATAATTAGCATAGCCGGACAATGGGCATGGTTAAGTTTTGTATTAGCAGGACTTATTGCTCTAATTTCAGCATTTAGTTACAGTCAATTATCTATTAAATACAAAAAAAGTGGTGGAGCTTTTACTTTTCTAAATGAAATCAATCACCAAGGTATAGCAGGAAGTTTATCATGGGTACTTATTATTGGATACATTTTAACAATTTCTGTATATGCGTTTACATTTGGACATTATGTAGCGCACGTTTTTAATCTTGGAAGTTGGTTTCCTCGGGTACTAGCATTCACAATAATTGCAGCATTAGCTTTAGTAAATTTGCGAGGTGTGGGAGAATCATCCAGAGTAGAAATTATAACTGTGTGGGGAAAATTGTTTATTCTTTTGGGCTTATCAATATTTGGAATAGTTCAATGGAGTCCGGAACAACTGACAGCTGGAATTGAACCAAAAAGCTGGAGTACAGCAATTATTGGAGCAGCAACCATATTTATGGCTTATGAGGGATTTCAGTTATTGTCCTATGATTATGAAGATATTAAAAATCCTACCAAGACATTACCAAGAGCTACCATATCAGCAGTTATTGCTGTTATATTTATTTATGTTTTAGTTGCACTAGGTTCTACTATGTTGGTTGGTGCTGAAACATTAATTCAGGAAAAAGAAGTTGCCTTATCCATTGCGGGAAAACAAGCTTTTGGAATTACAGGATTAGTTTTGGTGACTATTGCAGCAGCTTTTTCAACGGGCTCAGCAATTAATGCAACACTTTTTTCGACTGGTAGATTAATGGAAACTGTTGCCAAAAAAAAGGATTTGCCCCATATTTTTGTAAAAGAAAATAATGCGAACATTCCTTATTATGCCATAATTATAATGGCCGGATTGGCATCTGTTTTAGCAACTATTGGGTCTTTGAATACGTTAGTTGATGCCGCAAGTCTGATTTTCTTAATCACTTTCGCCATCGTCAATTTTATTTGCTATCAGCAAAAAATGAAATATAGAATAATATCTCTAATTGGATCTATTGCTTGTTTAATAGCAATATTACTTTCGTCTTATGAACAATTCCAAAACAGACCAATACCATTAATTATCATATTAGTTTTAATCCTTCTTGTATTGATAGGAAGGCCGTTTATTTTAAAGAAAATGAATGACAAAAATATTTAAATTACAATGCCCAACTGCGATTCTTATTAAGTGCGAGGTTTTGTAGTTGGCTGACTAAATTTTATCTTAGTAAAGTTGTTCAACAGTGGACAATGAAATAGGGCGAAAATCCCGCACAGCTTCATACCCAAATCCCGTTAGCAACAAGACTGACCCGTCCTAAAAACGGCTACAACCCAAAACTAAACCACTATGGATTGAAAATCCATAGTGGTTTAGTTTATTCTTCCTTAATTCCAATGCGACCATTGCTTCATCATACTTTGATTGAATATTTTCAATATTAAAAACTAATTAAGGTTCGGCATCATCAGCCAAATTATTTTGAGTTTCTTTTATTTCCTTTTTCTTGTTTTCTATTTTATTAATGACCTCTTCTAACGCCTGGTTTAATTTCTGCTTGGCATCTTTCACATCTTTTTTAGCAAGCTTTAATCTGCCCTTTGCCTCATTGAGTTCGTTTTCCAATATTTCACAATTAGTTAAATCTGTGTTATTGGCAAAACCTGTTACGGTTAAGTGCTTTAAAATATTTTTTTTCATGGCTATACAGTTAGGTTGAAAACATTTTTTAAAGAATATGTATGTAGAAAGTTAACGATCCTAATATTTATCTAATACTTATGAATTGGTAAATCCATAAGCTTTGTATATAAAAAGATTAAAAGCAATTTGCATATTTTTTGTTGTTAGCCATTCTTTTCAAAATGTTCTTTTACAAAAGCATGCATCTGATTTTCCGTTAAATTATCAGTTGTTTCAATGTCAATTTTAATGTTATTAAAATGACTGTTCTTTTTTAATAAGTTATTCAATTCTGTTTTGGCATTGGTTGGCCCAAATAGTATTACCTCTGAATAGTCCATTATAACAGTACTTAGTCTTTTATAAAATTCTGAATGCTGATCTTGCTCAATATTATGTTTTAGACTTTCATCTTTACCAAAGTTTTGTTTTTCGTCTTGTAAGAATAGGGATTCTATTGTATTTAATGTAATTGCATTATTATTTAGTTCTATTATGTGAGCTATGGTATGATCCATCCAAACACCCAGTTTTTTCTTAGCATTTTTCATATTAAATAATTTGAATTTATTTTTTATTTGATAATTTTTTATCGAAAACTATCCTGATTAAAACAATTAAGCCCGCAAATGCAAGCCATAAATGAACACTTGATGATGGTTTAAAAAGAATTATCCAGATTAAAACTAATAATCCGGCAATTACGTACAGTAGATTTTTCATAATCTTTGATTTAATTAAATAATATCGAATGTTTATTCTATATTTTCAACTGTTAAATCTTTAAAAGCTTTTCCCAATTCATTCATGTCGTGGTTAAACTCATTTTTAAAACCATTCCATTTATCTTGTCCTTCATCTTTATAGTCTGCCAGTTTCTTTTTTAATTCGTTGTTTTTATTCTCCAATGCAAGCAATTTTTTATCATAGTCAGCATTCATTTCCTTTTTTTCACTTTTCAGGCTGGCTTTAAAATCAGCAATGTTTTTTTCCTGAACAATAATAAGCTTTTCAGCTTCTATTTTAAATTGCACATAATTACTAATAGTATCCAGTCTGATCTGGTATAAGTCTTTTTTAGAATCTGCCAAATCCTTTTTGGCATCTTGTACTTTATCTTCTGCATTTTCTACTTTTTTGGCTCTTGATTGACACCCTAAAAGCATTGTTAGAGAAAGCAAAAGGATGCTCGTTATGTATAAAATTGAAATTTTCATAATTGTGATTTTTAATTAAGTTTATAATTGCGATAAATTATAAGATAAAAGAAGTTTGTTAAAGCTCAGTAATAATCTTGTGCAATTCTTCTTTGGTTTTACCCATCTTTTTTTGGAGTTTACCAAACATCTCCTCTTCTTTACCTTCTTCAAACATTAGGTCATTTTCAGTAAGAAATGCAAATTTCTTCTTGAGTTTACCTTTTTGCTCATTCCAGTTTCCTTTTAGTTCAGTTTTGTTCATGACTTTGGATTTTAATTATTGCAGCTGGCAATACAGTTGTGAATAAAGTTTCACCTTACAAAGGTCAGCCTATAATACAAAAAATGCATTACATAATTCTGTGTATTGCTTACATAATTCACACTTATTAGTTTTTGTATAGATGCCTTTTTTACCTAAAAGAGGTTGTTATCGCTTTTTAGTAGGAACAATGAACATAGGAATAGTGCTTTCTTGCAACACTTTTTCAGTTACACTTCCCATTATAATATTTTCCAACCATTTTTTGCTATGCGATCCCATTACTATAATATCTGCATGTTGCTTTTTTGCCACATTTATTATTGATTCGGCAAAATCACCCTCCTGAACAATGGTTTTTATAGCCATATCACCCAAGTGATCCTTTATTTTATCAAGGAAATGATTTGAAGCATTAATTAAACTTTCAACACTGTCCTTTTTTACTTGATCCATGGCCATCATACCGGTATATCCCATTATTGGAGAATAGGCAATTGATGAATAATATATTATGTCAGTAATTACATGCATCAGAATAACTTCAGCTTTCATTGCTGTTGCTATAGTAAAACCAATTTCAGCTACTTTTTGTGCTGTTGGGTCATAATCAAGTGCGATCATAACCTTTTCCATTTTAAATGTTTTCATGTTGCGAAGGTGTTTCTAATAAAATTTAATTGTTGTGTATAAAGTTGAAAAAGCACATTTAAGAAATTATAATAAATGTCGATGTTGACACTCAGTATTTTCTGTGATTTTTCACAAAGCGATTAAAGGGTCTCGATTGAATTATGTTTTATAAATAATTGATTAAATTATTCTTCTACCGTGAATAAGCCTTAGAATAACCCCGTTTTTTAACTTATACACTTTTAGATAGTGTCCTTTAATGATTTTATTTGCTAAAGAGTGTAAAAAGTTCTTTAAATCCATTTTTAAAGTATTCGGTACTCTCAGAAAAAGACTTCTTCGTTTCTTCCCAATTTTCATCAGTAGTATTAACTAAATCATTATACTTTGACTGTAACTCATCTTTTTTTGACTTCAATTCAGCTATTTTCTTGTTATATCTTTCTTTAGTTTCAGCTTTAGCATTATCTTTTTTTGCTTCGTGTTCATCAATCTTTGCGAAAATTTTGTCAATTTCACTTTTTGCGTTTTCTTTGAATGTATTTCTTTCCATAATGTTAATATTTAAAATGTTAATGTAATTTTAGTTTATTCTTTTTCTTTTAGTTCTTTTTCTTTTAATTCTTTTTCAAAATTTTTAATACTACTTTCAAATGCATCTTTCAAGTTTGTTATTTCCTCTTGTATAGCATCTTTTTTCTCTATAGCTGCATTTTTGTATTCTTCCTTTTTCTGTTCTATCTTCTTTATATCAGCTTCTAATTTAGATAGCTTAGTGTTAAACTCACTCTTTATTTTTTCATCCATTGTTGCTACTTGATCCTTGTAAGCATCAATTTTTTTGTTGTTATCGGCAATAAAGTTATCAATGTTACTGAGCAATTCGTCATACTCATCAGAAACGAAGTCTTTTGCTTCATCTACGGCTTCATTTACCTCTTCTTTTACATCTTTAGCCTTTTTGTTATTGCAGGCTGAAGTCAATAATACTCCTAATAGAAATATTATTGTTAATTTAATGACTGTTTTCATAACTATAAAATTTTAATTAAGTCCTACTCTTTTGGATTTTCGGTTACTCCCTGAAAAATGAATCTTCCAGATAATTTATCGTAAGTTACAAAATATTACTCATTTATGTATTGATAGGTATGTTTTATATATATATATGTTTAAATTATTGTTTCAATAAATGAATTGATTGTTATATACTTGGTAGTTTATAAGAATGAATAATATAACAATAGATAGTTATATTTTTATTTTCTAGTTAATGGTTAAAACCCTGCAAACTTGCCTGCCGGCAGGCAGGTTGGTAGACATACAGGCAAAATAAGCAATATAATGCCCAGATGGTGAAACTTGGTAGACACGCCAGCGAGGGGCTGGTGCTCGCAAGGGTGTGCAAGTTCAAGTCTTGTTCTGGGCACAAATAGTAAACCCAAAAGATTATACTACAATCTTTTGGGTTATTTTTTTATTGAAATTACATCAAACCACAACAATGTTTGCTGTTGTTACATAAAATGTATGGTTTTATATCCTGTTGAAATTACATCAAACCACAACTAACTGATTTTTTACTCGTCTTTCGACATTGTTTTATATCCTGTTGAAATTACATCAAACCACAACTGTTTACATCTCTTCCGAAATATTTACCTAGTTTTATATCCTGTTGAAATTAAATCAAACCACAACATACAGAATCCAACACCACGCAAATCGCCAGTTTTATATCCTGTTGAAATTACATCAAACCACAACTCGTTCGCACACAGACAAAAAAGAGCTTCTGTTTTATATCCTGTTGAAATTACATCAAACCACAACTGGCGCGGAGTTGCTGAACTTATTGAAAAAGTTTTATATCCTGTTGAAATTACATCAAACCACAACATTCCAGAGTCACATAACTTACATAACATAGTTTTATATCCTGTTGAAATTACATCAAACCACAACAAGCAAGGGTTAACAGTATTAAACACCCCAGTTTTATATCCTGTTGAAATTACATCAAACCACAACTTGATTGAGAATCATAAATAATTTTGTTTAGTTTTATATCCTGTTGAAATTACATCAAACCACAACTTCACCAGATCCAAACCATTCATTCAACTCGTTTTATATCCTGTTGAAATTACATCAAACCACAACTAGTATGTGGTAATAGTGCATTATTTTGTGGTTTTATATCCTGTTGAAATTACATCAAACCACAACTCGGTAATCCTTTTCTTTCTACAAGTTGGTGTTTTATATCCTGTTGAAATTACATCAAACCACAACTCAGAGCTGATACAAGCCGCAAGTTTTTCAGTTTTATATCCTGTTGAAATTACATCAAACCACAACGGCGGCGAAGTAGATACTGCAAATATAGAGTTTTATATCCTGTTGAAATTACATCAAACCACAACTCGTGCGGACTTATTAAGGAAGTATATTTAGTTTTATATCCTGTTGAAATTACATCAAACCACAACCTATACTTCCGCTTATTGTATTTGAACCTTGTTTTATATCCTGTTGAAATTACATCAAACCACAACTTTTCATAGTTTATTCAATTAAAATAGGTAGTTTTATATCCTGTTGAAATTACATCAAACCACAACCGGTTATTGAATTAGGAGCGCCGTTCCAATGTTTTATATCCTGTTGAAATTACATCAAACCACAACCATTTATAGTAACAAACAATTTACTATTATGTTTTATATCCTGTTGAAATTACATCAAACCACAACTAGTT
>JAQIBH010000119.1 GCA_027859205.1 Bacteroidales bacterium
AAATTAAAGCTTGTTTAGAGTTTATTGAGCAAGGTGGAAAGAAAAGTGTAATTACTGAAGCTACAAAGCTTGAAGATCGGACCTACGGAACAAAAATTACTATGGAATACGAAGATTAAATAAATGATTAGTGATGATAAATTTTTCAATGAGTATAAATTAATAAATCAAAAATAATAATTCATAAATTTTAAAATTATGGCATTTAATTTAAGAAAAAGAAAGTTTCTAAAGCTTTCAGATTTTACTCCAAAAGAAATTAAATTTCTATTAGATCTTTCTGCAGATCTTAAAGAAGCAAAATACGCTGGAACTGAACAAGCAAAATTAACAGGAAAAAATATTGCTCTAATATTCGAAAAAGCATCAACGCGAACACGTTGTGCATTTGAAGTAGCTGCCTTAGATCAAGGTGCTCACGTTACTTATTTGGGACCTTCTGGATCTCAAATTGGTAAAAAAGAATCAATGGCTGATACAGCTCGTGTACTTGGGAGAATGTACGATGGTATCGAATATCGTGGTTTTGGACAAGACATAGTTGAAGAGCTAGGTAAACATGCAGGTGTTCCTGTATGGAATGGTTTAACTAATGAATTCCATCCAACTCAAATCTTAGCCGATTTCTTAACTATGATGGAACATTCTGACAAACCACTACATCAAATTACTTTTGCTTATGTGGGTGATGCCAAAAACAATATGGGAAATTCATTAATGATTGGTGCTGCTAAAATGGGAATGAAATTCCGTTCTGTTGCTCCAAAAAGCGTTCAACCTACCAATGAATTAGTTGCTCAAGCAAACGAAATAGCTAAAGAAACGGGTGCTGAAATTATTGTTACTGACAATGTTGCTGAAGGTGTTAAAGGTTGTGACTTTATTTATACTGATGTTTGGGTATCGATGGGAGAACCAGATGAAGTATGGAAAGAAAGAATCGAATTATTAAAACCATATCAGGTTAATAAGAAAATGATGGATTTAACAGGCAACCCGAAATGTAAATTTATGCATTGTTTACCAGCATTCCATAACAGAAAAACTACTGTTGGAGAAGAAATTTACCAAAAATTCGGTTTAGACGGTATGGAAGTAAATGAAGAAGTATTCGAATCTCCTGCATCAATTGTTTTTGATGAAGCTGAAAACAGAATGCATACTATTAAAGCAGTAATGGTTGCTACTTTAGGAGCTTAAAGAACCTTTTTTTATAATATCCTGGAGCGTCGATTTCGACGCTCTTTTTTATTGCACGAATATTATATATTGAAAGAATCAACACTATAATACCAAAAGCAATTTCAAAACTTTGAATTTTACTTATCCAAACGATAACAATTCCAACCAGCATTAATTGCAAAATAATTGATAAGTAGAATTTAAACTTATTCTTTTTCAAATAAAAAGCAGATAATATATACAAAGGATTACACCAAAGAAGGTTAAAATTACTTTTCAATTCCTCATGTTCGGTTAATACCCAAACTGTTAATATCAAAATTCCAACTAAACCAATTATAATTAATACAGGCAGTTGAGCTTTCCACGACTTAAAGATCAAAACAAATAATAGTAATATCGAAAATACTGTGATAGGATTTAATAAAATAGGATGACTTGATTTATTAATTTTTAATTCGTTAAACCTAATCTCACTTGCTACAAGCTTATCGCCATTTACTTTTACATTATTTAATTCCCAACAAAGATAATCGGGTAAAAACATACTTCCGAACTTATCCAACTTTTTATCAACACTTGTTCCAAAAATTAAATTAATACCTAATTTTATCCATGGTTTATTATTGAGATATTCATTAATTTGACACCTTGAACTTTTTTTAATTTCCTTATTTTGGAAATCTGTTTCGACATTATTAAATATTAAATCTCGCAATTCTGAAGTACAATTCTTTTTCACAAAATCGTAATAATAAGATCTATTTTCAGGTTTGTGCAAATACTTCAGCCTACTAACAATATTAATTTCACTTTCTTCCGATAGATTTAATTTCTGTTCAGTTACTTGTCTATCTTCGGAAATATAGCCTTGTATGAATCGATAAGAATTGTGTAATCCCAACTTATATTTTAAATTACCTTTAATAAATTTCAAATAAAAATTAGGAGTATCAAAGTCAAAAAGGCCAAAATCATAAACCACATCGATAGAGTTTTCTTTATCAACAATCCTTATTGCACTATGTCCCCACGAAGAAAATGATTCCGACCCACTAGAACATGTCAATAAACTTATTTCAATTTGATTATTGGAGTATGCAAATTGAATTGCTGAATATAAAAATATTACCCAAATAAACAGATGCTTTTTCAAAATAGAATTTTATTATTCAATATTAAATCTCAAATCAAACTAAAAGATTCCCTTAACAAAATGCCAGGTTATGTAAATTGATGTAGCGAGTTTTAAGCCTGTTCCCACCAAGAAGCCTAAGAAAGCTCCTAACCCAGATCTAAATGCATCTTTATTTTTTGCTCCTTTAATTGATTCTCCAATAATTGCACCTACCAAAGGTCCTAAAATTAACCCTAGTGGCCCCAAAATAATCATTCCGATGATCATACCAAGAGTTGCTCCCCACATTCCAGCCTTTGTACCACCAAATTTTTTTGTTCCCCAAATAGGTACAATATAATCAAGAGCAGTTACTACAATTGCAGCGAAAGCGAGTATCAACAGAAAATTTGTTGAGTATTGAACGAAATCTGTGAAATGTAAAATTAGTATTCCTAAGAAGCTTAATGGTGGTCCTGGAATTATAGGTAATATACAACCTACAAGGCCTATAAGAATTAAAATGATGGCAAATGACAATAAAACGTAATCCATAAAACTTTAATTTTAGTTTATTGATTATAAAAATAAACATAATATCAATTTATCAAAACAAGAGTGAATGGATTTTCTTTTTTTAATGAAGCTTTTTGTGAACTATTGATCTTATATCTTTTGTATCAGTCTTAAAATCACAAGATGTACATCCACATGAGT
>JAQIBH010000130.1 GCA_027859205.1 Bacteroidales bacterium
ATCTAACAGTTCGTTATTTAGGTTATAAAACTAAAGAATTGCAAGTAAGTTGTTTAAATAGTATTCAAACTATTGATATTGTTTTAGAAGAGCAATTATATAAAATCCCGGAAGTAAAGATTTTGGCAAGTGGCGAAGATCCTGCATATTCTATTATGCGCAAAGCTGTTGCTATGAGTTATTATTACTTAAATCAGGTTGAGGAATATAATTGTAGGATTTATATGAAAGGTTCAGGAAAATTTGAGTCAATTCCTCGTCTCATGAAAAAGAAAATGAAGAAAGAAGGATTGGAAGCGGGAAAGATGATGATAATGGAAAATATTACTGATTTACATTTTAAGCTTCCAGATATAATCGAGCAAAATACAATTTCGATGCGTAGCACTATGGAAGGTAATGATGAATCGCCAATGGGATTTATTACTTTATCACTATACAATGATATAGATGGTGTAATTTCACCTCTTAGTCGCGATGCCTTTAGTCATTATAAATTTGAATTATTGTCATCTTTTTATGATCAGGATTATTTGGCACATAAAATAAAGATTATTCCTCGCCGTGAAGGATATGATCTTTACTCAGGATCTATATATATAGTTGAAGGATTTTGGCATTTGCACAGTGCTGAGCTTCAGGTTGAGCAAAAAATGTTTAAAGTAAAATGGAATCAGGTATATAGTCCAGTAAATGCCGAAGTTTGGATGCCGATAAGTCATAATTTTGATATTGAAGCTGGAGCAGTTGGCTTCGAAGTTAAGTTTAAATACATCGCATCGGTTTCAAATTATAAGGTTAAGTTAAATTCAAAAATAGATCATTCGTTATATCGCAATATGCTTGTTAAAACACAGGATAACATTGATGAATTAAATCAATTATCCGGAGGGCAACAAAAAGAAATTAAAGCATTAGTTCAAAAAGAGAATCTGTCAAAAAAGGAGTCTCGTAAATTAAAGAAATTAGTTAGAAAAGATATTGTCGAAACGGAACCCGAGAAAAAAGATTTAGAAATTCAGAGCAACGAAAACAATGTTGAGGATAGTGCATTGTTGCGTTCTGTAACATATTGGGATTCTATAAGACCTATACCACTTACATTTGGCGAGTTTGATAGTTATAAAATTAAAGATTCTATTCAGTTAAGAATAGAAACTGATACTACTTTTAGAGATTCGCTTGAACGTGATGATAAAAAATTTAAATGGAGCAAATTATTAATGGGAGGTAATTTCAATTATAATGACGATCATACTTTAAGTTATGGCGGATTAATTGATTTTGGAAACATTAATTACAATACCGTTGATGGTATAAAGTATGGGATGAATTTTGATTATACCTATAGTAATGACAGCGGTAAATATTTTAGCATATGGCAGAATGTAGAATATGCCTTTGGACGCGAAAGAATGACCAATTATTTGTCGATGTATTATCGATATAATGGATTAAAAGGAGCATCTGTAAGCATGAGTGGCGGTCGAAGAACATCCGATTTTGATTCAAGAACAGGAATAACAGAAAATCTGAACTTAATTACAACATTGTTTTTGAAAGAAAATCACTTAAAATTATATCAAAAGGATTACATAGACATAAGTCACAACATAGATATAGCAAATGGTCTTAGTTTACACGCCAGATTTGAATATGCTCAAAGGCAAGAACTAATTAATCATTCCGAGTATAATATTTGGAATCCTTTCAATAATGATTTTACAAGCAATATTCCACAAATAGATAATTTTAATACTGATTTAATTAAAAACCACAATGCCTCAATATTCTCTATGAATGTTAGTTATACACCAGAATATTATTATAGAATTCGTAATGGAGTAAAAAGGAATACCCGTTCAAGATATCCGACTTTCAGTTTAAATTATACAAAGGGAATTAAAAATTTATTCGACAGTGATGTAGATTTTGATCAGCTAGAACTGTCTGTTAATCAGAGCATACATATTAGAAGGCTTGGGGGATTTAGATATCAACTAAGCGCAGGATCATTTTTAAATTCAGATGATTTATATTTTGCCGATTATAAGCACTTTGGAACAAATACGCCATTTTTGATTGGAACTTCCGAAGGCAGTACATTTCGATTAATTGATTTTTACAATTATAGTTCAAGTCAAAGCTATTTTGAAGGACATGCAAGATTAGAAAACGACAGAATGATTCTTAAGCGCTTGCCTGTTCTGAATAAAACCTTAATGCGCGAAGTGGTTTATATTAATTATTTATCGACAACAGGAAACACGCCTTATTATGAAGTTGGATATGGATTAAATCAGATTTTTCTGATGTTTAATCTTGAAGTTTTTGCAGGATTTAAAGGAGCTAAACATGAATATACCGGAATAAAAATTGGGATTCCTTTTGTTGGTCGTAACGGAAACACAATTACTGTTGGTGGTTAATTTCCATATATATCAGACAGTCTTGTCTGATGAATATTATTTTGAATGTTTAAGATTTTAATATATAAACTCTGTCAGAATTTTTATTTCGGATAACAACCATCTAAGTCTTTTTTAAAGACCTAACAGGTTTTTAAAACCTGTTAGGTCTAAATTAAAATACATACTTCCGAGGTACATGTACTTCGGAAGTATTTTATTTATGGTCAATATCATTAAACGTGAAACTTAGAAAAGATTTCCTAAATCTTTTTAGTATTTTTACGAATTCTTTAACGCAATTGATTTTATATGAATACCATAGATTTAGTTTTTGGCATAATACTTTTGTGGAGTGCATACCGAGGTTTTTCTAAAGGATTTATTGTTCAGTTAGCTACGCTTGCTGCCTTATTATTAGGGATTTTGGGAGCAGTAATGTTTTCTGATTTTACATCAAGCTTGATTATTAAAAAGTTTGAAGTTTCCGGCAATTATTTACCACTTATATCTTTTGCTGTAACATTTATTGCCATTGTCATTGCAGTGCATTTATTAGCTAAAATGCTTAATAAATTAATTGATGCAATTGCGCTTGGAATAGTTAATCGCTTACTTGGGGTACTGTTTTCGGTATTAAAAATAGGCTTTATTGTGAGCATAATTTTGGTTTTAGTAAATAAAGTCGATAATAAATATAATTTCATTCCCGACGAAACAAAAGAAAACTCATTGTTATATATGCCTTTATCAAATTTTGCTCCTATGATCTTTCCATATTTAAATTTTGAAAAGATGAAAGAAAAATTTGAAGAGGAAAAGGCAGAGTTTGGAATTAAAATATAGACAACAATAAAACTTAAGGTAAATTAAAAAAATATGGACACAAAAAATTTAGGATTCGATTCAAAATTAATTCATGCAGGAGATTTCGAAGATGCATTTGGAAGTGCAGTAACTCCAATTTATCAAACATCAACATTTGCATTTCGCGATTCAAAGCATGGAGCAGATTTATTTGCTGGTCGTGAAAAAGGATTTATTTATACACGAATAGGGAATCCAACAATAGATGCATTAGAAAATAAATTAGCTGAATTAGAAAACGGTTATAGAGGTATTGCATTAGCTTCAGGTATGGCTGCTGTAACAACTGTCTATATGGCATTATTAGCACAAGGAGATCACATTGTTTGTACTAGTGCAGTATACGGACCTAGTCGTGGTGTTTTGGAAAGTCATTTTGCTAAATTTGGAGTAGAATCTAGTTTTGTTGATACTTCTAAGTTAGAGGAAATAGAAAAAGCAATTAAGTCAAATACAAAGGTTTTATATTTAGAAACTCCGGCTAATCCTACAATTGCTTTGGTAGATATTAAAAAAGCTTCAGAAATAGCTCATAAACATGGATTAATTGTAGTTGTTGATAATACTTTCTGTAGTCCATATTTACAAAGACCTTTGGATTTAGGTGCTGATGTTGCTTTACACTCATTAACTAAGTTTATTAATGGTCATGCCGATATCGTTGGTGGAGCATTAGTGGCTAAAGATGAAGAAGTTTATAATAAACTTCGCAAAACAATGGTTTACATGGGAGGCAATATGGATCCTCATCAGGCGTATATGGTAATTCGTGGTGTAAAAACGATGAGCTTACGTATTGATAGAGCACAGGAAAGTTCAATGAAAGTTGCTGAATATCTTGAAAATCATCCTAAAGTTGAATGGGTAAAATATCCGGGATTAAAATCATTTCCACAATATGAGTTAGCTCAAGAACAAATGGATGGACCTGGTGCAATGATAAGCTTTGAATTAAAAGGAGGTTACGAAGCAGGAACAACACTTATGGATAATGTAAAATTAGCTTTATTAGCTGTTTCTTTGGGTGGCGTTGAAACATTAATTCAACACCCGGCTTCAATGACTCATGCAGGATTATCAAAAGAAGCAAGATTAGAAGCTGATATAACTGATGGTTTAGTACGTTTTGCCTTAGGTATTGAAAACGTTGAAGATATTATTGCTGATTTAGATCAAGCATTAGCAAAGATTTAAAAATAAGTACTTAAAGTGAACTAAAGTTTGAAGTGCCTAAAATTTATAAATAGTTTTAGGCACTTTAGGCACTTTAAAATTTAGACACTAGATAATTATTAAGATAAAATGATTAAAATATGAACTTTGTTGAGGAAATAAAATGGAGAGGCATGTTGCATGATATCATGCCCGGAACAGAAGAACAATTGCAAAAAGAAATGACAGCGGCATACGTGGGAATTGATCCTACAGCAAACTCATTACATATTGGTCATTTAGTTAGCGTAATGATGCTAAAACATTTTCAGGTAGCAGGCCATAAACCATTGGTTTTAGTTGGCGGCGCTACAGGAATGATTGGCGATCCTTCTGGAAAATCACAAGAAAGAAATTTACTCGACGAGGAAACATTATGGTATAATCAGGATTGCCTTAAAAAACAAATGGAAAAATTACTTGATTTCTCAGTTTTCGAGGATATAAAAGAACAATTGGAAACTGCAAGAAATGAAATAAAAAATGAGAGCAAGAAAGTACAAATAACAAAAGCAAAGCGTGACGTAAATTATATCAACAAATATAAAAATGCAAGTAGATTTAAGGATAACGTGAAAGAAAGAATGCTTTTATTAAAAGAATCTGACATTAACTTTGATAAATCCTTAATAAATATTCTTGTTAAAGAAAAAGATAATACTGCCGAAATTGTAAACAATTACGACTGGATGAGGAAATATTCTTTTCTGGATTTCATTCGTGATATTGGCAAGCATATTACTGTGAATTACATGATGGCCAAGGATTCGGTAAAAAAACGGATTGGTGAAGAATCAAAAACTGGAATGTCATTTACAGAGTTTTCTTATCAATTGGTTCAAGGAACAGATTTTTATCACTTATATAAAAACAACAATTGCAAATTACAAATGGGTGGTTCCGATCAGTGGGGAAATATTACTACAGGAACAGAACTAATCCGACGTAAATTAGGTGGCGAAGCATTTGCATTAACATGCCCGCTAATTACAAAAGCCGATGGAAATAAATTTGGCAAAACCGAAGAAGGAAATGTTTGGTTAGATTCTGAGTTAACTTCACCTTATAAATTTTACCAGTTTTGGCTAAATGTTTCCGATGAGGATGCCGAGAAATATATTAAAATTTTTACAATGCTTTCCAAAACGGAAATTGATGCTTTAGTTGAAAAACATCGTGAAGAGCCACATTTAAGAATTTTGCAGCAACGATTAGCAAAAGAAGTAACTATTATGGTTCATTCGGAGAATGATTATAATACTGCAATTGCAGCATCGAAAATATTATTTGGTAAAGCAACAACCGATGAATTAAAATCAATTGATGAAAAAACATTTTTGTCTGTATTTGAAGGAGTTCCAATGTTCGATGTAGAGAAATCTTTAATAAGCTCGGAAATAAATGTTTTGGATTTATTAGCTGAAAAAACACAAATATTTCCATCAAAAGGGGATTTGAGAAGAACAATCAAGGGTGGCGGAGTAAGTATCAATAAGGAGAAAATCCAGAGCGATGAAATAAGTATTGGCTCTGATCGTTTATTGAATGATAAATACATTTTGGTTCAGAAAGGAAAGAAAAACTACTTTTTAATCAGAACAATATAATACTTAGTGATCTCGAAAGCTTTCGAGACCTTGTGTTCTGTGTGTCTTTGTGGTGACATTTAAGTTATTACAAGCTTACAATTAACATAAAAGTGTATCAAGAATATATAAATAATATTATCATGCAAGATCAAACTAATTATAACTTTAACTCTATGGATATTATTCGATTCATGTTTAAACATAAATGGCCAATAATTATTGTTACATTAATTGCTGCTATAGCTTCAATAATTGCTTCAATGGCGATTACGCCCAAGTTTAAATCTTCAGTAATTTTTTATCCTAAAACCCAGGTTTCAGTATCGCATGCTTTAACAACTTACGAACTAATTAATCCAGACATGCACATAATGAATTTTGGAGATGAGGAAGAAGCAGAACAATTAATTCAAACTCTTCAATCAGAAGAAATAAGACTTTCAATAATTGACAAATTTGATCTTCTAAATCATTATGAAATTGATCCAAATAGTGATTTCCCAATGACTCGGTTACACTCAGAAATGTCAGATAATATTAAGTTTAAAAAAACTGATTATCAAGCAGTGCAAATTGACGTTATGGATACAGATCCAGTGATGGCAGCCAACATTGCAAATAAAATAGCTTCATTGCTTGATCAAACCTTAAATAAAATGCAAAATGATGTTGCTATAGAAATTCTAAAAGTTGTTGAAGCGGAGCACAATCAATTGTTGCAGGAAATTGAGCAAATTGAAAACGAAATGCTTGCGCAGAAAAACAAAAGAACAGAACCTAAATATATATCATTAGGAGAGCAACTTATAAATGAAAATAAGCGATTAAGTGTTTTGAAATCAAAATTAGTTGAAGCACGGGTAAATTCAAACCAGAACTTACCTCGCAAGTTTTTAGTAGCAAAAGCATATCCCGCCGAGAAAAAATCATATCCGGTTCGATGGTTAATTGTAGTCGTATCAACAATATCAGCATTCATTTTTTCTATATTAATGATGCTGTTTATTGTGTCTTATAAAGATTTACTCACATTTAAATAAAAGAGCTTTGTTAAAGAATAAAAATAAAATTATTTTTTATTCTATTTCTTTGATTTTTATTGCAATAAATATATTGTTTATGGTAAATGATATATTCTATATTGCATTCTTGCCTGTAATTTTATTATTTTTTCTGGCCGGCTTTATTTCTTTGGATAAGATCTTATTGACCATTGTCTTTTTCACTCCACTTTCTATTCAATTAAATGATTTAATATCCGAAATTCCTGTGAATCTGTATTTACCTACAGAACCATTACTTCTTGGGGTTTTAGTTTTATTTATATTTAAGATTTTACTTGACGGGAAATTTGATAAACGAATCTTATTGCATCCTGTTTCAATTGCCATTTATATAAATATTTTTTGGATTTTTATAACCGCCATAACAAGTACAATGCCAATTGTTTCGTTTAAATTTTTACTTTCACGCTTATGGTTTGTGGCAGGAATGTATTTTGTAGCAACACAAGTGTTTAAGCGAAATAGAAATATAGAACGATTTATTTGGCTTTATATAATTCCATTATTAATTGTTATCATTTATACGAACGTTCGATTAGCCGGACACGGACTTGATAATCAAAGTGCATCAAATTGGGTTGTTTGGCCTTTTTTTAATGATCACACTTCGTATGGAGCAATGTTGGTAATGTTTCTGTTTCCTCTATTTTATTTTCTAACAAAGAAAAGTAATAACTTATTTTTAAAATCAGCTACAAGTATCGTTTTTGCTATTTTTAGTTTTGCAATTGTTCTGTCTTACACAAGAGCTGCTTGGTTGAGTTTATTTGCAGGAATAGGATTATGGATTCTTGTAAAGTTAAAGATAAAGATGAAGGTAGTTTTGTTTTCTGGACTAGTTGTAATCTTGTTATTCTTCGTTTTTCAAACAAGAATTTTAAATACGCTTGAAGGAAACGAATCTGAATCTTCTGGAAGATTATCGGAACATGTAGAATCTATCACCAACATAACCTCTGATGCATCAAATACTGAACGAATTAATCGATGGAAATGTGCCCTGCGAATGTTTAAAGAAAAACCTTTTTTTGGCTGGGGCCCGGGAACATATAAGTTCCAATATGCACCTTTTCAAGTTTCGCAAGATCGCACAATTATTAGTACAAATTTTGGAACCTTAGGCAATGCTCATAGTGAATATTTGGGAGCTTTATCCGAATCCGGAGTGGTTGGCATGCTCTCGTTTATGCTTGTTGTTTTTATGGCATTTAGAACAGGATATAGAATTTATCATCAATCAAATTCTAAACAGATTAAAGAGCTAACACTTTATATTATGTTAGGACTTTCAACATATTTTATACATGGATTTTTAAATAATTTTCTTGATACCGATAAAGCATCGGTACCTGTGTGGGGATTTATTGCTATGTTGGTTGCTATAGATGTTTATCATAAAAAGACTACAATAAAAACAAATAAGGATTAAAACTAAAATAGTTTTACAATCGTATATTTACTCAAAATAATTTAGATGCTAAATCAAATTTTATCACAACAAATTATTATCGATAATATTTTATTAATAATTGGGTTTATAATTTTTCTGGTATTGCTTTATGCTGGCATTATTTCAATTATTGAAAAAGAGTTTCGTGCAGCAAGAGTTTCAAATATACTTGCAACAATATTGTTTATTCCGTTTTTGATGATATATCTATACGATTTTCAACTTAAAGGTATTTTATCAATCATTTTATTATCAATAGTTATAATATCAATATTAATCCTGTTTTTACCTTTTCGACCTAAAGTAAAGGGAGACTTTCAAAAGCCAATAAAGAATCATGATGAAAGAGATACAATATTTTCTAGAAATGAACTTATTCCAGAAACCGAAAAATTCAAATCATACTATTCAGATAAATCCGAAATTAAGGATTTAGACAATAAATTTAGAGAAAAACCTGGATTATTGTCGGCAGAATCTACAATGTACGATCATTTTTCTTTTGCATCAGCACATGCAAACTTAGATGTAATTGAAGCCTTAAAACCAATTGTTAATGGATCTGTAGATGAAAAAAAGGTAGAAATTGAAGCTAGTAAAATAAGCAACTATATTAAAACTTGGTGTAAAAGTTTAGGAGCTCACTCCATTGGTATTACGGAGCTTAAAGATTATCATTTATATTCACACAAAGGACGCAAAGAATTATATGGTAAGGAAATAAAGAATAAGCATAAATATGCAATTGCCATAACCATTGAAATGGATAATGATATGATGCTAACAGCACCGAAGGGTCCTGTGGTTATGGAATCAACACAGCAATATTTAAATATTGGAACAATTGCGCTTCAGGTGGCACATTTTATTCGCAAATTAGGATATGCTTCACGTGCTCATATTGATGGAAATTACGAACTTATTTGCCCTCTAGTTGCCCGTGATGCCGGATCAGGCGAAATAGGTCGAATGGGTCTATTAATGACTCCAAAATTAGGCCCCAGAGTTCGAATAGCTGTAATTACTACTGATATACCATTAGAAATAAATAAAGTAAAAGATTTTTCGTCGGCAATAGATTTTTGTGGGATTTGTAAAAAATGTGCAGACGTTTGTCCTTCGCGTTCAATTTCTATTAACGATAGAGACTCGATTGACGGCATACTTCGATGGAAAATAGATGCAGAAAGTTGTTTTACATATTGGTGTACATCTGGAACTGATTGTGGACGATGCATAGCGGTATGTCCATATTCTCATCCTAATAATACGCTACATAATTTTATTCGTTGGGGAATAAAAAACTCTTATATTTTTAGAAGATTTGCCTTATATATGGACAATCTTTTCTATGGCAAAAAACCAGAATCAAGAAATCTTCCTTCTTGGATTGATTTTCAATAATACATTTTATTAGTAATAAAGAATGATTATGTAAACTTAATAGTATAATTTTAGATTAAAAGCTATAATAAATTTGTGTTCAAAAATTTTAAAAATTATGAAAAAGAATATCATTAAAAAATTGGTTTTGTTATCCCTGATAGCGGGAATATTATTTACAGCTTGTGAAGATGAGTTTTCTGAAAAAGACGCCTTGGATGCACAAACAATAGATGTTTCAATATATGTTTATGACGTTGTTTCGGATTCATGCATTACAAATGCTGAAGTTACAATGATTGTTGGTGATAGTGAAGAAACTGTTACAACCAATGAATTAGGGTTTGCATATTTTACAAAAATAAAAATTGCCACTAATGTTCCGGTAAGAGTTGAAAAAAATAATTATGTAAATATAAGTACATTGATTAATATTTCAACAGATAATGATCTTCAAGATCAGTATACTGCTAATATAGCTCTTTATTCTCTTACACAAAACACGGCAAGGATAAGAGGAAGGCTTGAAATAGAAACAGATCTTACTAACGGTGAAACTGAATATGTGACAGAAGGAACATATATTTATGCATATTTAAGTAAAATTGTTGGTTCATCAATGGAGTTTGTTGCTACTATAGATGCCAATGGAGAGTATGAATTTATAGTACCTGCTGATAATTATGGTATTTCTTATGAATTGAAATATTCTTCTTTAGAGCTAGACCAAACAATTGCTATAAATGGTAATGCAGGAGATCCTGATTTTCCGGAAACTTTCCCTACAATAGAAACTATAAATACAGTATTTAATGCAGAGGAAATTGCACGAAGTGTTCCAACAGTTCCTTCTGTTTATGCGTACGTCAATGCCTCTGAAAGTATGGATACAGTAGCTATTATTAGTGAAGTTATTGTGGATAATGATGGATTAATTATAGATCTTAAATGGGAAACAGGAGGATACGGATATACTTCAGATTCTGTTGATATAGTAGTTGTTTCTTTATTTGATGGTAGTGGAGCAGTTATTCGAGTAAATGTGAACGAAGGATTAACAAGAACTGTAGACACAGCATACACTTCTATGAAAATATACAATTCAGGATCAAGTTATCCAACATTTAGCAAAGCAAATCAGGTTCGTACTGGTTCTCCGTGGTTAGAATCTAATGTATTATCTTTAAAATCAGGAGAGATTCGAATAGTAAATGGAGATTATGGAACGGGAGTAAACAGAGAAGTTGAAATAGAATAACTAAATAATATGAAGTTCAGAAGGAACTTGTTGTGGCAGATGTATAGCCGTATGTCCATATTCTCATCCTAATAATACCTTACATAATTTTATTCGATGGGGTATAAAAAACACTTATATTTATAAATATTGACTTTATATTTGGACGATCTTTTCTATGGTAGAAAACCAAAACCAAGAAATCTTCCTTACCTTTTGTGTTATTTATCAATAATTTAATTGATATTGTAAAAAAAAAATACTAATTTTATTTTATAACGTCAGTTCGATATAAGAATACGACTAAACAGATGATATTAAGACTCTTTATTATTTTAGGCATCAAAGTATCAAGATATGAGTATCAAGATTCAAGACAAAATAATCTATTTCT
>JAQIBH010000202.1 GCA_027859205.1 Bacteroidales bacterium
GAAAATGAAATCAGATATAATATATAATACAGATTTTGGTATTCTTGCTAAAATCAGAAAAATCAATTCTGGAAAAATATATAGGATTTTTTTCATTATTCATTCATTTTAATAATACACTGGATCATTTTTATCATGTTTCCAGCGCTTATGAGACCATAACCAATATGCTGGATTTTCTATGATCTTTTTCTCAAGAACCTTGACATATTTTTCAGTAATCTCATGTTCTTTACAATTAGAAACATCTTCAAATAGTTGTTCGAATTTAATAATGTATCTTCCTCTTTTTATCCTTTCAATATATAAAAAAACAACTGCTGCATTTATTTTCTTTGCAATCTTGTCAGGTCCATTATAAAATGGAGCTTCTTGGTTTAACAATGTTGTCCAATGACTAATATTTGCCTTTTGTGGTCTTTGATCAGCTATTAACCCAATAAAAGTCAATTTTTGTGCTTTATAATTTTTTAAAATGACTTTATAAGATTCTTCCATCGATACAGGAGTGGCGCCAAATTTACTCCGCATTTTATTGATTTGTTCATTAACAAAATTATTGTTTAAAGGTTTATAAATCCCAAGAACTTTGTGTGGTATAACTTTAGGAATAGCAAGCATTAATTCCCAATTATAAAGATGAGCAGAAACGCCAACTATGTTTTTATTTTTTTTATATAGCTTCTCAAAAATATCAGTCTCTTCAAATTCTACCTTTTGTAAAATGCGTTTTTTTGTCATTTTAAATAATGCAATATTTTCAATAATTGTATCTCCAAGTTGTCGATAGAATTTCTTACTTATTAGTTGTAATTCTATATCAGATTTTTCAGGGAACGATTTTTTTAGATTCTTGCAAACGATTTTTTTTCTGTAATTTATAATATAATATATAATGAAATATATAATATCAGCAATGCCAAAAAGAATAAAATCAGGAAGTATTGCAAAACAATAGCTAGCCGATGAAAATAAAAAATGCCCAATTTTTTTCACTTAATATTATTTTTTTGTGTCATAAATTGCTTTACACGATTTAAAAAACCTTCAAATACAAAGTTATTACAAGCCACAATTTCTTCGCCAAAAATGTAATTGTTATCTCCGGAGAAATCAGAAACTTTTCCACCTGCTTGTTGAACAATGAATGCCCCTGCCGCAACATCCCAAGGATTTAAGCTATATTCATAAAAAGCCTCGAACCTACCACATGCAACATAAACCAAATCTGTAGCTGCAGAACCTAATCTTCTAACTCCATGCGAATTTTGCATAAAATAATCTAAGGATTTGAGAAAAGGGTTTATTCTTTTAAAATCATAATAAGGAAAACCAGTAGCAATTAAGCTGTCTTCAATAGTTTTTTTATCGGAAACAGTTATGATTTCACCATTTAAAAAAGCAGAACCACCTTCCCATGCATAAAAACATTCGTTTAAACCTAATTCATGAACTACACCTAATATAATTGTATCATTTTCCATTAAAGCAATACTTATAGCATATGGTGTTACTCCATGTATAAAATTTGTTGTGCCGTCAAGCGGATCAATTATCCAATTGAATTTTTCGCCTTTTTCGGTTGAGGTTCCTTCTTCTGCTAAGAACCCGGCTTCAGGTAAAATTTTCTTTAATTCTGAAACTAGTTTCTGCTCAGAGGATTTATCAACATAAGTTACAAAATCGTGCAGTCCCTTAACCTCAATATCTAATTTTGAATTATTTTTTCTTTCGTTTACTATAAATTGACCAACAATATCGGTTAACTCTGTTACTTGTTCACATATTTTTTGTAAATCCATTTTTTATTTTTGTTTTTCAAAGATACTAAACCATATAATGTATTTCTAGGCTAAAAATATGTTTTAACTCATTTTAACACTTACATTTCCACTAGGAGCAATTGCACCAAGTTTTACTTTTTTTATTGCTCCAACTAAGGATATATTATATTCTGTTTCAACTTTAATATAATTCTCGGTGAATCCATACATCAAACTATCTTTTTTAGATGCTTCAAATAATACATTTCCTTCTTTTCCAAGATTTTGAGCATAGAAATTAGATAGTTTTTTATTAGCTAATTCATGCAATTTTTTACTTCTAGCAGAAATAATGTTTCTGGGAATTTTATTCTCAAAACTTGCTGATTTTGTGTTTGGTCTTTCTGAATACGAGAAAACATGATAAAAAGACGCATCAATATCTTCAAGAAATTGATATGTTTCGTTAAAATCATGATCGGTTTCATCTGGAAATCCAACTATTACATCTACACCTATGAAAGCATCAGGAATTAATTGCTTGATTTTATCAACTCTTGATTTAAATAATTCCCTCTTATATCGTCGTTGCATTTTAGCAAGAATTTTATTACATCCCGATTGCAAAGGAATATGAAAATGAGGTAGGATTTTATTCGATAAAGAAACAAATTCAATAATTTCATAGCTTAAAAGATTTGGCTCGATAGATGAAATGCGAATTCGTTCAATTCCATTAACTTTTTCAATAGATTTTATTAATTCAAAAAATGATTCCTTTGTTGATTTTCCGAAATCACCAATATTAACACCTGTGAGAATAATCTCCTTTATACCAGATTCAGCTATTTTTTCTGCTTCAAGTACTAAATCTGATATTTTTTTATTTCTGCTTTTTCCCCGAGCTAAAGGAATAGTACAATAAGAGCAAGAATAATCGCATCCGTCCTGAACTTTTAGGAATGATCTTGTCCTATCAGATTCGGAGTGAGAAGAGTCAAAATCTGCAACTTTTGCAATTTCACATGAATGAACTTCGGGTTTTTCGTTTTTCTGTAAGTTGTCGAGATGTTCTAAGATGTTAAATTTTTCTTTTGTACCCAGAACTAAGTCAACTCCTAAGTTTTTTGCTATTTCTTCAGGCTTTAATTGAGCATAACACCCAACAACTGCTATAAATGCTTCAGGGTTTTTATTCTGTATTTTTTTTATTGATTGTCGGCACTTTTTATCAGCTTGTTCTGTTACAGAGCAAGTGTTTATAACATATATATCAGCCTCTGAATTGAAGCTAACTACATCAAATCCTTTTACTTTAAAATTTCTTGAAATTGTTGATGTCTCTGAAAAATTTAGCTTACATCCTAAAGTATGAAATGCTACCTTTTTCCCTTTATCCCCTGAATATGCCATATAAAATTGTAATTATCGGAATGCAAAGTTAAATTATTTATATTGATTTTGATTAAATTGTTTTGCCTGATAACAAGCTTTCAATCATTGTTTAGGGATAATCAAAAAAAGAACTTATAGTTTTAAAGCGATTAATTTTAGCCCACGAAACTAATTCTAATTTTAAACCTACAATTCCTGAAGGTGGCATATTAGATATTTTATCTTTAAGGAAATGGTTGGCTAAATAAGTAAAAGTAGGATTATGTCCAAATATCATCAAGCTATCAATTTTATTATCTGTTTGCTTAATAATATTTAGCATAGAATTCTTATTGGCTAAATAAATTTCATCATTAATTGTAATATCGCTTACTAAATATTCAAATGTTTGTGCAAAAATTGTTGCAGATTGTAGTGCTCTTATGGCAGGACTAGACAATATTTTATCAGGTAAAATATCATTATTTGATAATCGCTCAGACATCACTAAACTGTTATTTATTCCATGCTCATCTAAAGTTCGATCTAAATCTGATAAACTATTACTAGGAGAACTTCCATGTCTGACAAAATATAAGTGTTTATACATTATTAACTATATGGTTTATAAAAGATCACTGGCCAAATCAGCTAAATAGCTTCTTTCACCTTTAACTAGATTCACATGTGCAAAAATATCTTGGCCTTTCATTCTGTCTGCCAAATAACTTAATCCGTTTGATTTTGAATCCAGATACGGTGAATCAATCTGATGGATATCTCCAGTAAATATCATCTTTGTTCCTTCGCCAGCACGTGTAATAATGGTTTTAATCTCGTGTGGAGTCAAGTTTTGAGCTTCATCAACAATAAAAAATACATTAGATAAACTTCTTCCACGTATATATGCTAAAGGTGTAATTACCAGTTTTTCAGATCTTTGCATTTCTTCAATTTTCATATACTCCTTACTTTGCAACTTAAATTGATTTTTAATAACAGATAAATTATCAAATAATGGTTGCATATATGGTAATATCTTTTCTTTTACATCGCCAGGTAAAAATCCAATATCTCTATTTGCGAGTGGAACAATAGGTCTTGCTAATAGAATTTGGTTAAATTTATTTTCTTGATGTAAGGCTGCTGCCAAGGCTAGTAAAGTTTTTCCTGTTCCAGCCTTGCCGGTTAAAGCAACGAGTTGAATATCAGACCTTGATAAAGCATCTAACGAAAAAGTTTGTTCCGCATTTCGAGGATCAATTCCATAGGTTTTATGTTTTTCTACTCGTTGTAAAATTTTTCCCGAAGGATCGCAATGTGCTAATGCAGAAGATTTTAATCCTCTTAAAATAAAATACTGATGAGGTAATGGTTTCAACTTAAACTCAACTGTAGGGATTCCTTCATGCGAATCGTAGAATCTCGAAATTAATTGATCATCAATATTATCATGAGTTTCAATGTCTTTATGAATTTTTTCTACATCAGCGATTTGATCATTTTTATAATCCTGAGCAAATATGCCAAGAGATTTGGCTTTCATTCTGAGGTTGATATCTTTACTAACAAGAATAACCTTATTGATCTTTTTCTTTAATTTAACATCTTCGGCAATGGCTAAAATCCTATGATCAGGAGTTGGTTCTGGAAAAGATTCTTTTAATTTATCTGAATAAGCTTTCCCTGTTTCTATTGATAATTTGCCTAAACCTTTTCCCAATGAGATGCCTCCGTTGAATAGGTTATCACCCGATAATTTGTCTAATTCACGTGTGAATTCTCTTGCATTAAAGTTTATTTGGTTATCTCCTTTTTTTAAATGATCCAGTTCTTCCAAAACAACTATTGGTAAAACAATATCGTTCTCCTGAAATTTGTATAAACAGTTAAAATCGTGAAGAATTACATTTGTGTCTATTACAAATACTTTTTTATTTTTTTTCATAGATTTTATTTTTTTATCAGATAAGCTCCGCTTAATTTTATTCCTTACTAATTTAATGTATTTATTTCTTTTTAAAACAAACAAACACTGATTTTATTATGGAAATCATAAAAGGAATTTTAACCCGAAGAAGTATCAGAAAGTATACCGATAAACAAATTTCGGAAGAACAAATTGAAACGCTACTTAAAGCGGGAATGTATGCACCTTCGGCCAGTAATCAGCAACCGTGGCATTTTATTGTTATTAAAGACAGAGAAATTTTGAATAAAATTGCAGAAGTTCATCCATATGCAAAAATGTTAACTCAGGCACCTCTGGCAATCTTAGTTTGTGGTGATCAAAATCTGGAACTTAGTAAAGATTATTGGGTTGTAGATTGTTCTGCTGCAACACAAAATATTTTGTTAGCAGCACATGATTTAGGTTTAGGTGCAGTTTGGTTGGGTGTGCATCCAAGAATAGAAAGAAAAGCTGACATTCGAAAAATATTTGAATTGCCTAATCACATTCAGCCAATGTCTTTGATTTCAATTGGATATCCTGATGAAGAAAAAGAAATGCCTGAAAGATTTAAACCCGAAAGAATACATTACAATGAATGGTAATTTTGGTTAATTTTGAAGCCTGTTTTAAAAGAAATATATGAATTATCAGGAAACACTCAACTGGTTATTTAATCAGTTGCCTATGTATCAGAGGGACGGAAAGGCAGCATATAAAGATGATTTAAATAATACTCTTGAGTTAGACAACTATTTTAATCATCCCCACAAAAAATTTAAAAGCATTCATGTTGCAGGAACAAACGGAAAAGGATCTGTTTCTCATATGTTAGCTTCAGTTCTTCAGGAATCAGGTTATAAGGTTGGATTATATACTTCACCTCATTTAAAAGATTTCAAGGAGAGAATTAAAATTAATGGACAAATGATTTCGGAGGATTTTGTGGTTCAATTTGTTAATGATCATCATAAAATATTTGAAGAAATAAAACCGTCATTTTTTGAAATGACTGTTTCAATGGCATTTGATTATTTTGCTACGGAAAATATTGATGTAGCTGTTGTTGAAGTAGGAATGGGCGGACGTTTAGATTCAACAAATATTATTCAGCCCGATATTTCGATAATTACTAATATAGGACTAGATCATACTGCATTTTTAGGAAACTCACTTTCCGAGATTGCAAAAGAAAAGGCTGGGATAATTAAAAAATGCATTCCTATTGTGATTGGAGAAACACACTCTGAGACAGAATCTATTTTTAGGAATTTTGCTAAAGAGAAAACGTCGGAAATTTATTTTGCTGATGAATATTTTTCCAGCGATTATGGAATGTTATCGACTGACAACAAACAGGTTCTTAATATAAAACAGAACGATAAAATAATTTATCAAGATTTGAAATTAGATCTTTTAGGTATTTATCAGAAAAAAAATCTTTTAACAGTTTTGCGTTCCGTTGATTTACTAATTGAAAATGAATACAAAATTTCAAACGCAACTATATATAAAGGATTAGAAAATGTATCGAAGAACACAGGATTGCAAGGTCGTTGGCAAATACTTAGTTATAATCCAACAATAGTTTGCGATACAGCACATAATTTGGATGGAATTACAATGGTTGTTAATCAAATTCAACAAACACCTTATAAAAATCTGCATGTTGTTTTTGGTATGGTTGATGATAAAAACATCGACAGCATTCTTAATATTTTACCAGGGAACGCTACATATTATTTTGCAAAAGCAAATATTCCTCGTGCTTTAGATCAAAAAATACTAAAGAAAAAAGCGAATAATTTTGGATTATTGGGCAATGAATACAAAAATGTTGAAGAAGCATTAAAAAATGCACAAAAAAATGCAGATGTTAACGATTTGATATTCATTGGCGGGAGTACTTTTGTAGTTGCTGAAGTAGTATGATCAAGTTAATATAAATAAGAAAAGCAGCCATTTTATTGACTGCTTCTTTTTTTGTGGGAGATACTGGATTCGAACCAGTGACCCCCTGCTTGTAAGGCAGGTGCTCTGAACCAGCTGAGCTAATCTCCCTATTGAATTAGAACTTTTTCTTCTAAAGCGTTGCAAAGATAATCCTCTTTTTCAATTTGCAAAAATATTTTTCATTTTTTTTTAATTATCTTGTAAAATGAACAGCATTTCAATCAACATTATGAACCGTTAGTAAATAATAGGTTTTTTTAATATCTTAAATAAAACCATTAATAAAAATAAATTTACTTCGATAGGTCTTTCTGACCCAGTAAGAGAGGACTTGTAGTTAAAGGTGTTAGAAACATTATTTTATATTTAATAAACATGTTTTAAGCTATACGAAAAACAAATAAAAGCGAGCTGTCGGGAAAAAGGCGTGCCACGTGCCAGAGACTAAGATTTGAAAAGCAGGTGAGCGTTTTTTTCCCTAGTACCGAAAGCTTTCGGAACGGGACCAGTATCTCCCACAAAACCTCGACAAAAGTCGGGGTTTTTTCATAAGGAAAGTATTTTTTCTACATATTATACTAATTCTTTCCAAAACGCAGCTTCATTAATGATGTTTTGTAGTTTAGAATTATTAATGCTCTTATAAATTCAAATCAAATTTGTTTTTACAAATATGGTATTTTGAATAATAGACGGTATAAAAAATGGGAAAATTGCAATAGGATTAACGCATTGTTAGCAAAAATACTTACTTTAAAATCAAGAAAGTTTTTTAAAATAAAATTACCGTATTGGTAACTTTTTTGTATATTTGTAGTATACTTTAAATTGAATATGAGAGTTATTGCTAAAAAAATATTGAGAGAATTCTGGGAAGTACATTCTGATTCAGCAGAACAACTGAAAACTTGGTATAAAGAAGCATCAAATGCAAGGTGGGATTCCCCAAATGATATTAAAAAAGAATACGCAAGAGCTAGTATTCTAAAAGATAATAGAGCAATATTTGATATTTGCGGAAACAAATATCGATTGATTGTGAAGATACAATATAAAAGACAGTGGGTTTTTATTCGTTTTATAGGAACACACAGTGAATATGATAAAATAGACGCAAATAATATTTAGAATTATGAAAATAAAAGTAATAAAAACCGAAGAAGATTATAATAAAGCATTAAAAAGACTTGAAGTGGTATTTGATGCACCAATTGATTCTCCACAAGGAGATGAAGCTGAATTACTAGCAATTCTTATAGAAAATTATGAAGAAGAACATTATCCAATCGAAGCACCTGATCCAATTGAAGCAATAAGATTTAGAATGGAACAGATGAATATGAATAAAAAGGATTTAGCAAAAATAATTGGATACAAAAGTAGAGTTTCTGAAATTCTTAATAGAAAGAGAAAACTATCTTTGAATATGATAAGACAACTTCATAAGAAATTAAAGATTCCATATGATTCTTTACTGTCTGAATATTAACCGCACATTTCATACAGCACTTCTTATAATATGTGGGGGTTTTGTGGTTTGCTGACTAAGTTTTATCTAAGTAAAGTTGTTCAAAGTGGACCATGAAACAAAGCGAAATCAGTACTTTACAAAAGCGCGGACCGATAAATAGAAAAGGTTCAGAGCATCCCGACTGTTAAGTCGGGAGGGTCACTGGTTCGTCCCGATAGCTATCGGGACCAGTATCTCTCACAAAGCCTCGGGAAAACCGTTTTTTTTTGTATAGGGCTATTTTATTACTTCTACATATTGCATTGGATCACTTCATATGTAGTTAATAATTACTCCTGTTCTTGCAACGAGAGTAAAAACTATAAATAATTACTTTAGTTTCAGGTTAGTTTCACTTCTTGTTATTAGATATCAAAGTGTTGTTTAATCTTTTAGTATCTTTAGGTGATTAACTGTTTTTAAATTATGACTAAGAGATTATTTGCTATTGGAGATGTACATGGATGTTTCGATAAATTGAGAGCATTGATAGAAGATAAGATCCATTTGCAAAAATCTGATAAACTTATATTACTTGGAGATTATATTGATAGGGGTACACAAAGCAAGGAGGTAATCGATTATATTATTGAATTAAAAGAGAAGGGTTTCGATATTATTCCTCTAAGAGGTAATCATGAGGATATGTTAATTGATTTTATTTTTGACAAAAACAATTTATCCTTATGGATTCAGAACGGTGGATCTGAAACATTAAAGAGTTTTGGAATTAGTTCATTAGAATCCTTTGAATCAAAGTATATAGATTTCTTTAAAGACTTGCAATATTATTATTCTCATGATGATTTCTTATTTGTGCATGCAGGATTTAATGATGAAGCAATTAATCCTTTTGAAGACAAACGTCATATGATTTGGAAATGTAGGGAGAATTATAAGCACTTATTGTTAGAAAATAAAATTATTGTACATGGTCATTGTCCAATAAAAGAATCCATACTAAAAAAACAGCTTTTAGAATCTAAAAGTGTAATTAATGTTGATACTGGATGTGTATTTGTCGATAAAATGGGGTATGGAAAGTTGTCAGCAATAGAATTATACACAAAGATTCTTTATTCGGTTTAAATTTTATATATTTGACATATCGCGATTCGCGATTCGCGATATGAGATATAAAATAAAATGAAATGGCATGAAAAAACATAGTGGAATGCGCCCTCAAGATATAGTAGTGTTATTGAAAATAATAGCACTTGAAAATAAGGAGTGGTACTATATAGACTTGGCTTATTCTTTAAAAATTAGCCAATCCGAAGTATCTGAAGCCTTAAATAGGTGTAAAATTGCTGGATTAATTGATTCTAAAAAACGAAAGGTACACATAAATTCATTTATTGAGTTCTTAATTTATGGATTAAAATATGTGTTTCCAGCTGAACCAGGGAAAGTAGTAAAGGGAATACCAACTGCACATTCAGCTCCACCAATAAATAAACATATATCTGAAGGTTCAGATGTTTATGTTTGGGCGTATGCTAAAGGCAGCAAAAGAGGACAAGCTATTGAACCGCTATATAAAACTATTCCTGCAATTATTCAGGAAGATGAATTATTCTATGAACTTCTGGCAATTGTAGATACTATTAGAGTTGGAAGAGTAAGAGAAATTGAAATTGCTATTGCTGAATTAAAAAAACGTTTGCTCCATGCCTAATACAAATATTATTATGCTACAAACAGTAGTAACTGGTTTAGCAGAATTAAAGGATGATGTAGTATTTGTTGGTGGAGCTGTAGCTGAACTTTATGCTAATGATCCTGCTGCTTCAGAAATCCGACCAACAAAGGACGTAGATTGTGTAATAGAATTAGGTTCAAGGATTGAGCATGCAAAATTAGAAGAAGATTTGAGAGCAAAGGGCTTTGTAAATGATATATCGCCTGAAGCACCAATTTGTAGATATGTATACAATGATATAAAAGTTGATGTAATGCCAAGCGACTCTGAAGTTTTAGGGTTTACTAACTTATGGTATGCAGATGGAATTGAGAATAAGATAATAAAAGTGTTACCTGATGGAACAAATATTTTTGTATTTACACCTGAATATTATTTAGCCGCCAAGCTTGAAGCTCATAAAGATAGAGGTGGGAATGACTTAAGACAAAGCCACGACTTTGAAGATATAATTTATATACTTGAAAATTGCACTGATTTATTAGAAAATATTGGTGCTTCAAATACAAGTGTTAAAGCATATTTAAAAACTGAATTCACAAATTTATTAGAAAATGATAATATAACAGAAGGTATTGAAAGTGCCTTACCTTATGGTTCAGATTCTGATAGTACAGAAATAATTGAAGACTTAATGAGGAGTATCGCTGAAATTGAATAATGGAAAAAGAAAGATTATGGTATTAAACATAGAAGAGCATCCCGACCTTTAATTGGGTAGGGTATGTAGTTCGTCCCAGATAGCTATCGGGATCAGTATCTCCCACTATTGAAAGAGAAGAGGTTAGCTGAAACGCTAACCTCTTTTTATTTGCACAGGTTAAACAAGGTTTAAACAAAAAGGGATCTGGAAAAAAAAGTTGAAAAGAAAATTTTACATTATCATTTATATCTTTATTAATTGAAATATATAATTTACAATGTTAATGGGTGAGGATTAAACAGGGCGAAAACCCCAGTCTAAGTTTACACCAAGCCCATTAGTTGTAAGGCAACTCTGCTAAAATGCGGAGAATAGCACTGTCATTTACCGCAAATTTTACGGAGAATATTTTTAAATGCGGAAAATAATCATTACTTTCACCGCAAATTATGCGAAGAATATATATATATCAACAAGAAAACTGGCCAAATTTCACTTGGAACAGTGATAATTTAGCACCAATTCTCGGCAAAGTTCGAAATTTGCAGGGAAGGTTGGTAGGGAGAATGGAATCTCTTGGTTTTGAATTAAGATCTGAAGCAACCCTTGAGACACTTACCTTAGACGTATTAAAATCAACTGAAATAGAAGGAGAAATTCTAGATCATGAACAAGTTCGTTCATCAATTGCAAGAAGACTGGGAATGAATGCATCAGGGTTAATTCCATCTGACAGAAATATTGATGGAGTTGTTGAAATGATGCTCGATGCAACTCAGAATTACACTGATAATTTATCAATAGAAAGACTATTTAATTGGCATTCCTCACTATTCCCAACAGGTCGAAGCGGAATGTACAAAATTATAGTTGGAAGTTGGAGAGATGACTCGACAGGGCCAATGCAAGTAGTTTCTGGAGCATTGGGAAAAGAAAAAGTACATTATCAAGCACCTGATGCAAAAGATATTGAACATGAAATAAAAATATTTTTGAATTGGTTCAACAGTAATCAAGAAATAGATCCTGTTTTGAAATCTGGTATAGCACATTTTTGGTTTGTCACACTCCATCCTTTCGAAGATGGAAACGGAAGAATAGCACGTGCGATTGCGGATATGTTATTGACAAAATCAGATGGTATATCACAAAGATTTTATAGTATGTCTTCTCAGATTAGAAAAGAGAGGAATAAGTATTATGAAGTACTTGAAAAGACACAAAAGAGTTCCTTGGATATAACTGAGTGGCTAACTTGGTTTATATACTGCTTGCAAAGCGCATTAGAATCCTCAGAAAATACATTTGCTAAAGTTATTCATAAACATGATTTTTGGAATAAGAATGCATCTAAACTTCAGAATAACAGACAGAAAAAAATGTTGAATAAGCTTTTAGAAGGATTAGAAGGTAAGTTAACATCTTCTAAGTGGGCAAAAATGACAAAATGTTCACCTGATAGTGCATTGAGAGACATACAGTATTTAATTGAAAAGAGAATTTTAACAAAAGCCGAAGGCGGTGGACGAAGTACAAACTATGAGTTGAATGAACTAAATGTAGATTGAAGGCCCAACAGCCAACAATGCATCATAAAACTTACGGGTTTCTTTGGTCTGTAAACCTATGTATCTTAACAAACACAGCTCAAATTTTTATTTATGTTATAATTTTCAAAAAACTTTTTTTCAACGAGTAGAAAAATTAAAGCGCTACGAAAATTTCTCAATGGATGAACAAAGAAACAAGGCGAAACCCGCACGTAACAAAAGCGCAGACCGATAAATTGAAAAGTATTTCCCACCAAACCTCGACAAAAGTCGGTTTTTTTTCATATATAGGAAAGTATATCCTCTAACATATTGTATTCTTACAATCCAGCTTAATTTTTGTTTTTATTTTCTCCCAAATCTCTCAGTTTATTTCAACGAACTTTTTGTGTTTAATTGTTCGTTGATACACAAGTATTTGTTATTTTCGACTGATTACTTAACCTTTTAAATAATTATAAGTAAAATTAATTGTTTAAAATAATTTAAAATGATGTAATATAGCAGGTTAAAAAATTATATATTTGAATATATTCTATTTTGGGGATATGATTTAATGTAATAATCTATATCATTCATCTAATATAATGTAGCAATTATAAATTTATAAGCTATAAGTGTAACATTATATAGTGTTTAAAGGTAAACTAATAGTACTTTTGTTCTTTTTGTTTGAAGATTTGAAAATATTAATAATTAATGGCCAATAATTATTATGAAAAAATATATTAAAGTAATAAGAAAAGGAATACTTGTTTTATTCATAACAGGTGTAACAATGTTTAGTTTAAACGCCCAAACTGGACCTGGAGGTGTTGGTGCAACAGATGCTCCTTCCAGTTTAAAAATGTGGCTTAGAGCTGATAAAAATGTTAGTTATAATAATCTTAAACAAATCAACGAATGGGTTGATTATAGCGGAAATAGTTTTACTTTGGTAAATTGTGCTACCCAACCTGTATTTCAAAGCAATTTTATTAACGGATTTCCTGCCGTTAATTTTTCTTCAGCACAAGCAGGAATGTCCGCAGCAGCTGTTTTGGGAAGCGATCTGTTTTCTGCTCAAAACAATACCATTATTTTTGTAAAGCAATCAGAAAGTGGATCAAATTGGTTTACCTGGGAGACGGCTACTACTGACACTGTTTCTTTCTCGCTTAGCGCGAATAAATCGGTTTTCAATTTTCTAAATAAAACATCTGGTCAGCTGACTAGCTCATCCGATGTAAATGGTGCTTTTCATATTATTTCAAATGTAATTGATGGAACCGATCAATCTATTTTCCTCGATGGAGCAGCCGATGGAACGCAGGCTAATGCACTTTCGTTAAATACTGCATTAAGCGCCAATCTTTATTTGGGAACATATGATTGTACTGCAACGGATGATTGGGTTGGATATATCGGAGAAGCAATTATATTTAACACTACTCTTAATTTAGCCGAAAGAACACTGGTTGAAAATTATTTAAGTGCAAAATATGACTTAACTATTACAAATGATTATTATGCCGGAGATGATCTTGTGAATGGAGATTATGATTTTGATGTTGCCGGAATAGGAGAAGAAGCAGATGGAAATTCAATTCTGGCGGTTTCGGATGGTTTATATATTGAAGAAGAAACGGTTCCTCTTGATCCAGGTGATTATTTAATTATTGGTCATAGCTCTCTTATTGATAGCGTTACATCTAATGATGTTGTAGCTTCAGTTACACATCGCTGGAATAAAATATGGTATTTTGATAAAACAGGTAATCTTGATGCTAAAGTATCTTTCGACTTTAGCGAAGGAATCGATGGGGGAACCCCGGGTGAAGTTGTAAATTATAGGCTACTATATCGTGCAGGAACAACAGGAAATTTTTCTGAGGTTGCTGTAGTTTCAACTACCATTGAAAATTCAGATCAGGTTGCTTTTGTAGTTGCTGATCTTAATTTACTACCTGGGTTTTATACCATCGGTACTACTAATGCCCCAAACAGTCCACTGGAAGGAACTAAAACCTGGTATAATTATTATGTTCTTGATACCGATGATTGGGATGACTGGAGCCGCTGGACATTAGATCCGGATGGAACTCTTCTGATAAATCCGACTCATGTTATTCCCGGCGCAAGCGATACAGTAGTTATACTTAATGGCTCAACAGTAAACATTAATACGGATAATAAAGTTGTTTCAAAGATACAAATTTTAGATGGTGGTATTTTAAATATAGATGGTGCGACTACTGGTCATGATTTTACCACAATTTTGGGAGAGGGAAGAATAAAACTTGAAGCTGACAATTATCCTGCGGGTGACGATTCAGATTTTATTACAAAAGGAACCGTAGAATTTTATGGAGGATCTTACAGCATTGCTAATCTAAATACAGCTGACACCTTTTACAATTTAGTAATTAATCTTGATAATGCCGCAAATACTATAATTTTGAAAGATAGCGTTGTCATTAGTAATGATTTTACTGTAAAAAAAGGGATATTTCAAATTAATAATACTGAAGATGATGTAAAATATACAATTGATATTTCCAATGATGTTGTAGTTGAAGCATTTGGACAGATTGCAACTGGTACAGGGAATCCAATTCAAACAGCAGCATACAACCATTACGGAAGTATGCCATTAATAGGTGAGTTCCATTCAATATATCACGAATTTAATGTTGGTGGAAATTTTACCAATCATGGACCTGTACGCTTTACAAATTTAACTGCTCCCCTTTATAACGAATTTACAACAACCGGTGCAGTTACACTTCGTTTTAATGGATTAGGGAATCACACGGTAGATCTTTATTCAGACGCATATTTCTATAATTTTATTGTTGATAAAGGAAGCTCCCAAACATATATTCTAACAGTATATTCTGCAAATCTTAACTATTTTAATTTATATGGTGCAAACAGGGCAGGTCGCTTGGAAGGAGCACCTTTTTCACCTGAAAACCCGGAAATTCGAAAAGCTTTGTTTATTCAAAACGGAACACTAAAATTAACGGGCAATATATATATTCATTCATTGTCTGAAGGAGATAACACTAGTGGTAATGGTGATTATACCATTGGAGCAAATGCCAGTTTATGGATTGCAGGCTCAGGAGTTAAATTATATTCTACAACAACATCAGTATATGTACATACTCATCCTTTACCTGGAGGGACTGTTGGTTTTAATAATGCCTCAGGTTATCAGGGCCTTTCTGTTTATGGAAAATTTAGAATAAGCGATGGTTTTTTTGGTACTGCAAATTCATCCGGAATAATTTTCTGGGATACTGCAAACGGAACAATGCAAATAGAAGGTGGAACTGTTGATATTTCTCAGTTCAGAAGTGCCGTAGGGGGTTCCGGAAAAGCAAATTACATTCAATCCGGAGGACTTTTAATGGTGAGGGGTGATGATAAATCAGAAGCTGGAGAAGTGTCAGATGCTAACCCAATATTTGGCTTGGTAAATACTTCTGATAATTTCCAGATGAGTGGTGGTGCAATTGTTATTTATGATGATGTCGACGGAATTGGTGTTAACGATTTCTTTATTAATTGTGCTGATGGAAATTTTGGTGTCACCGGTGGTGATATTACTATACAGGATAATGGAGCTAAATTTTTCGATTTTTATTCAACTGCAAATTTATGGAATTTGAATATTAAAAAATACGTCAATCCAGGTGATTTTACAACACAGCTTACTCGCGATTTAATTGTTTTGAATGATCTATTGATAGATGAAGATGCTCAACTCGATCCAACTAATTTTGATCTTACTATTGGCGGTGATTTTGCAATAGGAATTGAGACAGATGGAACATCAACAGCTGTTTATGTTAACAGAGACAATACAACTACTTTTAATGGAGGAGGGAATTCAATTATTACTGTTTCTAACGATGCTGTTGCTAATTATTTTAGTCCTTACGATCTGGTAATAAATAAAGACTTATCTAGTACTACAGTAACAATGGCTTATCGTAATACAACTGTAAACCCAATAGTAAATATTCGTAACGATTTTACCATTAGCAGGGGAACTTTTGATTATGATTCCTATATTATTGATGTGAAAGGAGATCTTAATAATAATGGTGTAATGGGTGTTTGGGATAAAACCGGACGAATAAGGTTGGATAATACTGGATCAATTCAAAATATTAGTTCCTCAATAGGTTCTGCTTATGTTTTTGGGCATTTAGAAGTTGCTCATACAGATGGTTCTGCAAATAATGTTCAACTTAACTCAAATATTTCGAGTGATTTATTTACTTTAACTTCTGGTCTTGTTTATGCTCATAATTATAAATTATCCGTTGATACAAATTTTGTAGGAGGTTTCGCAGATTGTGATGTCCAGAGGATGATTGAATTCGATTCAAGTCATGCAAACAGGGGCTTAAAATTTAAAATGGATTACAATTATTCTGTTGATACCACAGTAACTTTTCCTGTTGGAACTTATGATGGGACAACTCATTATTGGGCTGGAGCAGATATAGATATAACATCTGCAGTTGGAAATGTTACAGGAAGTATGACAGTAGCTCCTGTTCCAATAGCACATCCAACTAACTCGAGTCCTGGCTGCGGAGTGCTTTTAGGTTATTGGAAAGTAAGAGTTGATGGGTTATCAGCTGCCGCTAGTGGTGTTTCTTATTCCTTTGATACGAATTTTCCTGATGAAGGTTCAGGGACCTATAAAGAGTGGTACCTTATGGAAGGTAGCTGGAGTCAAGAAGGTAATGCTAACATTCCTGGAATAAATACATTAGTAGATGCAACTTTGGATGGTTTTAAGACACTTGATTTTTCATGTGCAAAAAATGTATGTTTTAATTCCGTTGATGTTATTTATAGCAATGAAACGGGTGGTGGTAATTGGGATGTTGGTGCTAGTTGGCAGGGAGGTTCAACTCCTGGAGATGAGGATATAGCTGTTATTGAAAATGGTGATGTAATTTCTGTTACAAGAGATAATATTGATGACGTTACAAAGGTTGTTATTCGGTCAGGTGGAACGCTTGATGTAGGAATTTATACCGGGCTTAGCTATGGAATAGTTAATGGTGGAGGTAAATTTAGGATTGCTTCAAATACAGGAACAACACCAACGCTTCCTACAGCTGATTTTGACCCGTTCCTATTAAATGATACAGCCATTTTTGAATTTTACGGAACCGGTTCGTACACCTTACCTGCTTTGACATATTACCCAAATTTAAAAATTGGTGGGTCAGCCGGAACAGTTAAAACTTTACCCGATGCTAATATTACTGTTTTGCAAGATTTAATGATTTATGATGATACAAATGATGGAGTAGTATTAAGATTAAGTAATAGTGCAACTTCTGGTTACGATTTATCAGTTCTGGATAGTTTAAAGTTAGATAACCAAGGAACATTAATTTTTCCTACTACAGGAGCAACAAGGACTGTCACTGTTGAAAAATCAATCGATATGGCAGCAAATGGAAATACCGATGCCAATATAATCGAAATTGAAGATGCTGCTGGTAATTTATATACTGATTTTCATAATTTAATTGTTAAACAAGATATTGTATTAAACGATAATGCTGTTATCACCTTTTATATAGATACGACAAATCGACGTGCTGTTGATTTATATTTTAATGGTTCAGATCATTCTGAGATAACTTCATCCACAAGTGTGCCTGCTCTAAATAATTTGGTAGTTGATAAGGATTTAAGTACCAGTGAAGTACTCGTAAGTTCAGAAATTACTTTCACAGAAGATACCTACCGACCAATTACTTTTAACCGGGGTCATTTAATTTTCGATAATTCTGATATCAACATCTCATTAAGTTCCGAGGACGGTGATTTTACAATTCCTGAAAACAGTAAGCTTTCATTACGCAATGGTTCAATTGCAAATATTACAGGTGCAAGTACCGGAATTATTTTAAACGGAAGCCTGTTTCTTGAAGGTAGCAGTCAATTATTACTTAACGATGGTACATATGATAATTTTATTGAATATTCCTCTTCCGGGAATTCAATTATCAATGTTTCAGGTACATCTGTATTAAATGTTGGCTCTCAGTTACGACGAAAAACTACCAGCGATCAGGGTGTGTTAAAGTACTATCAGTCAGGCGGAACTGTTACCCTGGGTAATAATTCAGCTCCAATAACATCACGAGGTGTATTTGAAGTAATGAATACAAATAGTGTATTTGATTACACAGGTGGCAATTTAATTATTGCCCGCTCACAAAGTGTTTCTAACCCTGCAGTATACCTCGATCCTACAAGCTCTACGTTGGTTGACGGAGCTACATTAACATTTGGAAATGACAATACTCCCACCGGTCAAAATATTGGAATCTATTCAGCTATCGCTTTAAAGGATATCGTTGTTAGTAATTTAGGTGAAGCAAAAACTGTTACAGTTTATACCTTAGGTTTAACAATAGATTCCTTAAATATTAATACGGGTCAAACCTTTGATGCTAATGACTTAGATCTAACATTAAACGGGAACTTCCGGAATGATGGAACGTATACTCCTGGTACTAATACTACATCGTTTACAAGTGCTGATCAGAAAGTTATTGGTGCCACAACATTTAATAATCTAAGTGCTAATCTGACAACATCGTCCGATTCATTAGAAATTTATAATGATATTACAGTTAATGAAAATCTTACTATTACTAATGGTAGATTGCACGATAGGTCTAATACTATTACCTTATTAGGGGATTTTTCAAATTCCGGCGTACATTATAGTCAAAGTACGACAACAGGTGGTGTATTGTTTAACGGATCATTACGTCAGGAAATTGCTGGTACCGGAACTTATGGTTTACTTGAAATTAATAATACTGCCGGGGTTGAATTGCTCAATGACTTTATTCTTGTCGATCGAAATATTATACTTACAAGCGGTAGTTTTTTTATTAAGCAATTCCAGTTACAACTTGGACTTAATGCTGATGTAACTGTGCCATCAGGTGATTTTAGTAAAAACAGAATGGTTGTTTCAAATGGTGCATCAAGCGATGATGGGATTAAAAAATGGGTAAATGCAGGTACTCCTGCTGACATTTTAATTCCCATTGGGGTTGTTGGTTCATATACTCCGATTTATATATCAAATATAACCACAGTAGGCCCAGGTTCTGTTTTTGTAAGACCCGTTAATTCGGATCATCCTACGGCATTGGATCCTACTAATGTATTACAATATTATTGGAACATGCAAACTGTTGGTTTCACAAGTTTTATGGCAGATGTTGATTTTTATTATGAGCAAGCCGATGTAGCGGTAACTGGTATAAATCTGGAATCGGATTATATACCAGCATATCTTCTAGACGTTAACTGGTCTAAGTTTGGAGCTGAAAGTGTTGATGCTAACTTGAATATTGTAAAATTTAATTTTAGTACAGGTGAACAGTTAAATGGTGATTTTACTGCAGGAATTTCTGATGCTATTCCTGATCAGGTTCCTGTATTTGTTTCAAAAGAAATTGGTAACTGGGAAAATATAAATACCTGGGAGCGTGAAGATGCAGAACCTGTTACGTCTTATCCTAACGGACATGTGGTTAGAATTAAACATGATGTTACAATAGCCAGTAATTTGAAATCAGCATATAAAACTATTATTGATACAACAGGTAAATTAATTGTTGGTAACACCATTGGACATTATTTTGGACGTGTGAGCGGTAGAGGACACCTAGCTTTAACTACGGGACGCTTGCCTGCTGGTAACTATGACGATTTCTTCGATTGCAGTGGTGGAACTATAGAATGGGGTGGTGATGTAAATTATGAACTACCTGACGAAGGTACTAACTTCAGAAGAATGTTATTTACAGGTACAGGAACCAAAACTCTTTCATCGAATAACATAACCATCTGCGATACACTTTGGATAAACGGACCTATTTTAAATAACGATACGCATGATAATACAATAACCATAAATGGATTTTTCCATCTTGAATCCGGAGAATTTCATAGTGGAACAACGCTTTCAACTGCAGCATTAATTTTTAGCGGAACTTCTGCACAAACCATTACCGGAGATTTTACTGACAACACTGACAACAATACACTGAACAACGTTACCATGAATAATGCTACAGGATTAACTCTTGATGGAGATGTAACTCTTAAAGGCGATTTAACACTTACTTCTGGAAATATTGATCCAAATGGGAATGCTTTTACTTTAGAAATTGCTTCGGATGTATCTCCTGTTGGCGGTAGTGCTGCATCATTTGTTGATGGACCTATGTTTAAAGACTTAGCAAGTTTCTCAAATTTTGAATTTCCAATTGGCGACGGAACCAGATATGGTAAATTAGAAATATTTAATACAACAACAGGTATAGTTACTTGGGAGGCTCAATATTACAATTATAATCCTACAGCCCATGTTCCTTCGCTAGACATAACAAGTATGGAGGATCCTCCAATAAAATTTGTTAGTGATAATGAATTTTGGAGACTTGATGGACTCACTAGTGCAGCAGAGGCTATGATCCGTTGGGATGATCAAAGTGTACTCCCTGCACAAGTTAGCGATTTTGATGATCTTGCTATAGCCAGATGGTCAACATCATCGCGATGGGAAGAAGTAGTTGGTACCGTGGCCGACGGTGGTGTAAATTCAGGTACCATAACTTCAGATGCTGCTTTAGCTACAGGTGAGCATTTTCTTACTCTTGGTTCAAAAGATGCAACACCTCTGGGTACTGCAACCATTACTTCTGGTGATGTTTCAATTTGTGATGGTGGCTCAACAAATATTAGCATTGATTTAACCGGAACGGCAACATGGAAACTAGAGATATATAAAGATGGAGGCTGGTATTCAGATGAAACATTAATTGGAGCTTCTCCTTATTTACTTAATGTTACAACTGCAGGTCTTTATACTATTAATGATGTATGGGATGCGAATGATCTTGTTTTAGGAACTGTTTTTGGTTCAGGAGTTACAGTAACTGTTGTTCCTGTTCCAGATAATCTTTTAACTGTTACTGGTGGAGGTCCATATTGCGCGGGTGGTACTGGAGTGGTTGTTGGACTAAGTGGATCAGAACTAAGTGTAAATTATGAACTTTTTGTAGATGGTTCACCATTAAATACTGTTGCTGGAACTGGTGCCGCTATTTCTTTTGGTTTGCAAACCACAGCAGGAGATTACACAGTTGAAGGAACTCATTCGACAGATGCTGCAGATTTGTGTACTCAAACAATGACAGGTAGTCAAACTATAACCATTATTCCGGCACCTACTGCAACTATTACTGTTAATGTAGCGCTTGATTCAATTTGCGACGGAATTAATACACAAATTGATATAGACTTTACAGCTGGTGCTACACCTTGGGATCTTGTTATTGATGATGGCACAAATCCAGTTGAAAATATAGATGATGTACTTGATCCTTATACATATAATCCAAGTGTTTTTCCAATTTGGGTTGATGATGGTTCACCTGATACTGATTATGTTTATTCTATACAAATTACTGATGATAATGGATGTACGAACTCATATAATAGTTCAACAGTAACGGTATTTAAAATTCCTGACACAGGAGATCAATACCATATTTCGAATGATTGGGCGAATTAAAATAAAAATAAACAATTTGTAAATATTAACGTAAAACTTATTAACAACACAAAACAACAAAATGATAAATGAAGATGATTTGTTAATAAAATGTAAATTTTACTTATGAACTTTGAATTGATGAGTACTAATTTAGTAAATGCTTTATAAATTTTATAATATAATTAAGTAAACGAATGCTTTTATAACAAAGCATTAGGTTTATTCAAGTAAAAATAGGGAGGGTTTGTAAAATTACATTTTGCACTAATCATTAAAAATGATACATTTGCGTGCTTATATAGGGTTGTAATCAAACAACTAAATATTTTGTAACCAATCAGATAATGCTACGTTAAATTATAATAAGAATAAAAGACATTAACATCTTTAAATAAATCCAAGGTTTGAAACCCTTTAAAAAAATTCACTAGAAAAAAATTTGCCTGCCGAATGGTAGGTTAATAATTTAAAAAATTAATAATTAATTAAATACTAACTTAAACTTTTAGTCATGAAAAAAATGAACATTTTTAAAATTGCTTTAACCCTGGTAATGGTTTTTGCTATTTCGGGCGCTTTTGCTCAGATTCTTACTGATTATGATGAAACTAATGCCACTGATATGTATCAAACTACTGGTACAACGTTTAGGCTTTACGCTCTTCCTGATCCTATTTATAGTCCAACTTATGTTGCGGCTGCAAATGCTCCTTTAGGTGTTAATTCTGAATGGGAATGGAATTATCCTATTGCTTTAACTGGTGCTCCAGCTACGGCTACTCCAGCAGCTCAAAACTGGGTTGAATTTACTGTTACACCGATTGGAATTCATGCAATTACTGTTGAGGAATCAAATACTTTGACTGGTTGTGGTGACGCTACTCCAATATCTCAAACGGTTAATATTGTTGCTGCTCCAACTGCCACAATTACAACTGGCGATGCAGTTGCTTATTGTGGTGATCAGGTAGCTCAAGCAGTAAGTATATCTTTTGTTGAAAATGTACCTGATGCTAATGCAGCTTTTGGATTTGCTGTTCAAGAACTTGTTGAAGAAATTGATGGTGCTGATGCCTGGATAGCAACTGTAAGTACAACTGATATTTTTGTAGATTTTACTCTTGCTGCAAAAGCCAAATTTCCAGCAGATTTAGCTGGAGGAACACCTAACTATACTTATGGATTTAACACTTCGGCTCTTACTGTTTCAAGTAATAATCGTACACGTTATACATATACGCTTTTAGAAGCTTCTGATGCTGGTGTTGGTTCTGATGGTATTATATCTGCAATAAGTCAAAAATCTGATTATATTGATGGATTACAGACTTATGCTTTTACAGATGATAATGTTGTGTTTATTGTAAATCCAGCTCCTGTAACAGGTCCTATATATCACATTGGTAATTTAACTAATTACTAATAAATAAATCTATACTACTGAATAGGAGTTTAGGTTAAAACTTAACTGGTTCGGGGTAAAACCTGAGCCAGTTAAAAAAATAGTAAGCATAACAAAATTGAAAAAAACTATACAAATATTATTTTTTGTTAGTTTCCTGATCTTCGGATCGGGCTTTATTAGTTATGCACAAACTATTCGTGTAGCTTGTAGCGAAAGTGTTGTTAGGTACGGTGTATATGGAAATAACGGAACTTCTGATTTTTATTGGACAATTGAAGGTGGCACTATTGTGGAAACACACGCTCGAGGTGATTCTGTTGATATACTATGGAATAATGTTGCAGGTGCACGCGTTATTTCAATTATAGAAAGAAATAACAACAGGTCCTATTTATCATATACCTAATAACTTTAACTATTAATAGTTAAACGGTTATTTGTTAATGAAATTAAACTGGTTCAGGGAAACCTGAACCAGTTTAAAAACAAAAAATAGAGATTGCAAAAAGTGCTAAGCGTCCCGATAATTATCGGGATTCGCTAAGCACTTATAAAAACAAAAATAATCATAGCCGACTTTGAGTTGTCCATGATTAAATAAAATTGAAAAAGAATATTTACATATTATAAACTGGTTCAGGATTTTCCTGAACCGGTTTAAAACAAAAAAAAAGTGGATAAAAACATTAAATATTGGATTGACTTGTCTGATTATGATTTAGAAACGGCAGAAGCTATGCTAAAAAGCAAAAGGTATCTGTATGTTGGATTTATGTGTCATCAGACAATAGAAAAGATATTTAAAGCATATTTTACCAGACTAAAAAATGAAACAGCACCATTCTCTCATAGTCTATCTTATTTAGCAAAACGAGGTGAGTTTTATGAATCTTTCTCTGAAAACCAGAAAGATTTTATTGATCAGATTGAACCATTGAATATCGAAGCAAGATATCCGTCACACAAAGAAAGATTGATGCGAAGCCTTACAGAATCAAAATGTTTGGAAATTATTCAAAAAACAAAAGAGATTCAACTGTGGATAAAAGCGAAGTTATAACTAAAATAAAAGCATATAAGGCTTTATTAGAGGATTACTTTAAAATGGATAAAGTATACCTTTTTGGTTCGTATGCAAAAGATACATATAATGAAGATAGCGATATTGATGTGGCAATTGTTTTTGATCAAATAGATGGTGATTATTTTGCTGTAAACCCATTGCTTTGGAAGTTGAGAAGACAAATAGACGATAGAATAGAACCTATAATCATTGAAAAAAAATTTGATGACGCAAATTTCCTGGATGAGATAATTCGAACAGGAATTGAAATAAAAACAAAAGCATAACCAAATTTAAAAGTGTTTTACTAAACTTGTCCTCCCTTGAGGGAGGTGTCCGATCCCGATAGCTATCGGGAGAGGGTGAAAAAAAAATAAAATTGAAATATTTAAATAAAATATTGTCCTTAATATTTTTCCTGGTAATTTTACCAGGCATTGGTAGTTATGCACAAACTATACCTGTAGCTTGTGGCAGTAGTGTTGTTCGTTATGGTGTTATTGGCAATAATGGAACTTCTGTTTTTGATTGGACTATAGCGGGGGGTGCCATTGTTAATAATTATAATGATTCTATCGATGTTCAATGGAATGATGTAGTCGGAGCACATATTATTACAGTTGTTGAAACTAATATTTATGGTTGCGAAGGTGAACCTTACCTGGAAACAATCATGGTAACCACTCCTTTTATTGATTTAGGTGTTGATGTTGAAATGTGTCAAAATGAAACTGAAGAGTTTATTGCCAGCTCGGCAGATATTACCGATTATTTGTGGCAGGACAGTACCATAGGAGAAACACTTATAGCTTCAACTGAAGGTGTTTATTGGGTTCGAATTACCGATGTAAGTGGTTGTGTAGCATCCGATACTGTTGCAGTAACAATTCATGAATTGCCAATAGTTGATTTAGGATCAGATACCGCAATCTGTGAACCAGGAGCGATTCTTACTTTGGATCCTTCTGATAATTGGAGTAACAGTTTTGCATGGTTTGATGGCGATGATTTACCGCTAAGTAATTCTCCAACAATTGACGTAACATCCAGAACTGAAGACCAAGAATTTTGGGTATCTGTAACTGATGAATTTGGTTGTGAAGGAACAGATACAATTGTGGTTCGACTTTGTGGTAAGTTAACAATTCCCAATGTTTTTACACCTAATGGCGATGGTATTAACGAAGTTTGGGAAATCGAAGAATTATTTGTTTTTGAAGATTTAACCATTGATATTTTTAATAGATGGGGTGAAAGAGTTTTTCATTCGTATGGATACTCATCCGATAGTTTTTGGGACGGCAATGATTCTAAAGGTAAAAAATTACCCATGGATGCTTACTATTACGTAATTGATTTACATAATGGCGAAGAACCAATTGTTGGAAATGTAACAATAGTAAGGTAGAATTTTGGAAATCTCATTTGGATTGATTTTTTTTGTTAAAAAATGAAGAAGCTATTAATAATAATGTTTATCATATCATTGACTAACTTTTCAGGGAAAAGTCAACCCGACGTTAGTATGAGTCAGTATATGATGAATAAATTTCTTATTAATCCTGCTTTCGCCGGAAGTGAGGGCTATACTTCATTTAACCTTACAGCACGCCAGCAATGGTTAGGTTTTGAGGATGCTCCAATGACACAGTCTATTAGTGGGCAATCGAGGATACTGAAAAATAGCTATGTTTCTAAATCCAGATCAGTTCGAAATAGAACAAAAAAACGTCGACCAAGTGGGAAAATAGGACTTGGGGGATATTTATATAACGACCAAAATGGTCCAATAGGAAAAACGGGACTAGAAATATCTTACGCATATCATTTGTTTGTACAAGATGGGCAATTGTCCTTGGGTTTATCTTTGTCTGCATTTCAGTTTAGAATTAAAACCGACGAATTAGTGCCTTTAGAGGATAATGATCCATTACTGAACGATGCCAGAGGAAGTATGTATATTCCAGATGGTAGTGTTGGTATTTATTATACCTATCAACCTTTTTATTTTGGTATATCTGCAAAAAATTTGTTTCAGGCCTCAGTAAAATTTGGATTAGATAATGGCTTTGCCGATTATCAGCAGTTACGTAATTATTATGTAATTACAGGCTATAGGTATGATATGAGAAATGATTTTGAGATTGAACCTTCTATTTTAATAAAAACAACCGAAACTTTTAACTTGCAAGCTGATGTTTCTGTTAGAGGATATTATAAAAGAGATTATTGGTTAGGCTTTTCATACAGAACAGGTAATGCCTTTGTTACAATGGTTGGAATAAAAGTAGATAAAATTGTGATTGGTTATGCATTTGACTATTCATTAAATGAAATTCAAAGAATTAGCTATGGTTCGCATGAAATAATGGTTGGACTGAACTTCGGTGATAATAGCAGAAGATATCGTTGGTTGAACAGATTCTAAAATCTTGTAATTTCATACTGGATATGCTTTGCTTTTTGCAAGGCTTTTTTTGTAATCCTTTTCTTTTTGCAGGTAAAAATTAATTTAAGGTACAGCTCATTATTCTGTCATTCTGAGCTCGTCGAAGAATCTATTAATAATTATATAATAACATTAGTTTAGCTAGTCTTCACAATTGTTGCCGGCGGGCAGGGAAGCATCTGTACATATTTCATAAATGAATATTCCGCCTTATAGCCGCTTAGCGGTTAAACATTTTAAAATGATGGTTTTTAAGTTTGTTTGACTCTAATTTAAAATATCCGCTTAGCGGCTATTGGTCCTATCATTCCAACTTTAATTTCATTATGTTATCTTAAAATATCGAGAAATTGTCATTCTGAGCTCGTCGAAGAATCTATTACTTTTATTTATATGAAACTATATTAACTGTCAATCCTTCGCACCTGTCTACTGAAAGGCAGATGTAGGAATTTATTGTGTACTGATTTGCTTTGCTTTTAGCATGGTATTTTGTGTTTCTTGCTTAAAGCCGCTAAGCGGTTATGCTAATTAAGCATTAATGCTTTTCAATTTTCAATTTAGAGTATCTGCTAAGCGGCTTGCTCAATGCTTTTTTTGCTTATATATGCTTAGCTGTTATTGTTTGATGTCATTCCTGCGCAGGCAGGTATCTCTTAAATCACTGGTGTTATGATGAGCTTGGCCCAATCTCACGGCAGGCAGAGAAACACTAATTTATTTTGTGCTTAATGCCGCTTAGCGGTTAAACCAATTAAAAACGATGGTTTTTAAGTTTGTTTACCTCTTATTTAACATATCCGCTTAGTAGCGAATAGAGATATTTTTGTTTTCATTAATATATAATTTTGCAATATAAGAAAATCCAACACTATATGTCATTCCTGCGAAGGCAGGAATCTATTTGTCATACATGCGCTTAGCAACTTATTTACATACGTTATTTAAACATCTTTGTATAACCTTGTGTTATATTTTGATATATAATGAAAATCAAAATAATCTATAATAGAAAACCACAATTATCATTGTTCAATTCCAAAGTATTTTTTAAATTACCTTCTTGCTTTTTGAAACGTTATTTGTAAATTTCCGTAGAGATAAAATGAATAAATGAAGGGTTTTTATTTAAACATAAAAATTTGATCGATGAAAAAAATTATATTAATAATTACTACTGTTCTGTTACTACTGGTTGCATTCTTTATTTTAAAACCAAAATTATCAGAAAGTTATTATCATAAGGGTTTAGTCTTTACAGATTCTGTAAATTATGAACTTGCCATAAAATATTATAGTAAGTCCATAAAGTTTAATAAAAAGCACACAAACGCGTTGCTATATAGAGCTAATGCCTATTATCAGTTGGAGCAATTAGAAAATGCTTTAAAAGATTTTAATAATTTATTAGAGCTAGATAAGTCAAATTATGACGGATATTTTGGACGAGCTTTAGTTTTTATTAAGCAAACTGAATGGCAAAAAGCATTAATTGATTTAAATGCTGCTTTTGATTTAAATAAAGAAAAACCCGAATTATTTTATTTTTTGGCATTTGTTCAATCAAATTTAAATGCTTTTGATGAGGCTTTATTAAACTTTGATAATGCTATTAAATTGGATTCAAATTATGCCGAGGCATATCATCAACGGGGTATAGTAAAAGCGAATCTAGATGATTTAGAAGGGTCCGTAGCCGATTTTAATAGAGCCATAGAGCTGAACAAGAATAATCTAGATGCATATCAACGCAGAGTAAAATATCGAATTGATAAAGATGATTATAGCGGCGCAATTGCTGATTACAATGCAATTATTAACTTAGATGCAGGAAATCAGGATGCATATTTTCAAAGAGGGTATTATAAATTGCAAATACAGGATTTTGAAGGAGCATTAGACGATTTTAATAAGTCGATTGAAATAAATCCAAAAGATGCGAAATCGTATAAAAAAAGGGGAAATGCAAATGGTGCTTTACTTAATTACGATGATGCATTATTAGATTATGATAAAGCAATCAGTTTGGATATGTCGGATAGTGAACCTTATTACCGAAAAGGCTTTGTTTATATTAATAAATCTGATTTACAAAAAGCAATTTATAATTTTAATCTGGCGGTAAAATATAAAAAAGATTATTTTGAAGCTTATTATTTGCGTGGCGTTGCAAAGGCCATGCAACAACAATATGAACAGTCTATTAAAGACTTTAACTTGTCCTTAAAATATAACAAAAACTATTATGATGCGTATTTGGGAAGAGCCATTTCTCTTGGTATTTTAACAAAGCACAAAGAGGCAATAGCAGATTATGATATTTATCTTTCAAATGTAAAAGACAATGGAAGTGCATTTTTAAACAGAGGGGTCTCTAAAATAAATATTAGTGATACTCCGGGAGGTTGCGCTGATTTTACAAAAGCATTGGAGCTAGGTATTCAGCAGGCACAGGACATGTTGAATATGTATTGTTCAAATATTCAATAATTAAAAACGGGAATTTTAAAAGTAAAAATAATATATAAAAAAATACTTCGATAGATTCAATATTGTAAAAGATGTTTTGTTGTCACACTGAGCTTGTCGAACTGTTTTTTTCATATTTTTAGTTATTGATCCTTTACTTAAGAAAATATTTAGATATGAATTTATTTTATAAAAATACCATAGGTTTAATTATAGTATTAATGGTTTGCATTCAATTCTCGCTAAGTGCACAGGATACTTTAAATCTTGATCAAATTGAAAAATCTGCAGATAAGTATTTAACATTTTTCTCAGATAATAATCCGGGAGCTGTGGTTACTGTAATAAAAAAAGGTGATATTATCTTTAATAAGGCTTATGGAATGGCAAATGTTACTGATAAAGTACCTATGAATATTGAAAAGTCTTTTAACCTTGGAGAATTATCTAAATCTTTTACAGCACTGGCTGTTCTTAAACTTGTCGAGAAAAATAAATTAAATTTAGAAGATAATCTTTCAAAACTATTTCCCGATTTTCCCGAGTACGGGAAAAAAATTACTGTAAAGAATATTTTAGATCACACTTCTGGATTAGCAAATTATAATATTCAAAATTTACATTCAAATGATGAGGTTTATAGTTTTCTTATAAAGCAAACAGGTGCAATTTTTGAGCCTGCTTCGAAAATGAAATTTTCAAATTCGGATTATGCAATGTTGGTAAAAGTTATAGAAAAGTCGTCAGGAATGTCGTATCAGGACTTTTTGGGAAAATATATATTCAAAAAATTGTCGATGAATAGTACTTTTTTTGCCAATGAAATTGCCAACAAGAATATAGCAGAGAGCCATTTTAAAGAAAATGAGGAATATATAATAAAAAAGGACGTAAGTTATATATATGGTAATCAAGGAATTTATACAAATTCTATAGATTTTGCAAAGTGGGATAGGGCGTTATATTCAACCAAATTATTGAAATGCGATGGACTGTATAAAGTTTTTAAAATCGGAAAATTAACCGAAGGTGAGAATAAATCAGATTATGCTTATGGTTGGGTTTTGATGGCTAAAAACGGAATTAGATATTTCTGGCATGGAGGAATGCAAAACGGTTATTCAAATTTAATATTGCACTTGCCTGATACTCAAATGACCGTTCTTATTTTTACCAATAGAAATGATGGTTATGATTTCTTAAAAATGGCTATATATATTGCAAAATTATTTGATAAAGATTTAAAATTGTAAAAAGCATATAGATTTAATAATTTTAGAATTAATCACAAACGTTTATATCTCATACCTCTTATTTAAAATCTAAACATCTAATTACTTCAATTCAAGAGATTATTTAATACTTTTGCTTATCTAATGAATTATAAAATGGACAAGAGCAACTTTAAAATAATTTATATGGGTACTCCTGACTTTGCAGTGGAGCCATTGAAAAAATTAGTTGAAAATAATTATAATATTGTTGCAGTTATTACCAATCCTGACAAACCTGCCGGCCGAGGACAAAAAGAGCAAGAATCAGCGGTTAAAATATATGCTAAAAGCCAAAATTTAAATATTTTACAACCGGATAAATTTCGTGACGAAACATTTCTAAATCAATTACAAAAACTAAATGCAGATTTACAAATTGTGGTCGCATTTAAAATGTTACCCGAAATAGTTTGGAATATGCCTCGGCTTGGCACATTTAATTTACATGCCTCTCTTTTGCCTCAATACAGAGGTGCTGCTCCTATAAACTGGACAATTATTAATGGAGATAAAAAAACCGGAGTAACAACTTTTTTCTTAAAACATAAAATTGATACTGGTAATATTATTTTTCAGGAAGAAATAGCTATAAGTGAAAATGACAATGCCGGTATTATTCATGATAAACTTATGTGCATGGGAGCGGATGTTGTTGTGAAAACAGTTGATGCAATAATAAATAACGATTATGAACAAGTTAATCAAAACGATTTGATATCTGAAGGTGAAGAAATAAGGCATGCTCCAAAAATATTTAAAAATGACTGTAAAATAAATTGGCAGAAAGATTTAAATTCTATTTACAATTTAATCAGAGGCTTAAGTCCTTATCCTGCCGCATGGACTGAGATAAACAACCTTAAAAATGAAACTGTTCAGCTAAAGATATTTATTACAACAACAGAAAAATCTATACATAATCATGTGTCTGGGAAATTTATTTCTGATAATAAAAGCTTCTTAAAAGTGGCCGTTCAAGATGGATATGTAAATATTCTAGAACTTCAACAAGCAGGTAAAAAGAGAATGCAAGTAAGTGATTTTCTTAAAGGATTTCAATTTAAACTTTAAATCAAATATATCTAGGTACTAGGTACTCCATACTTGATCCTAATCATTTATTCGTCAAAATCCTCTATAATAGGAGTTTCTTCTATAACATCGGTATGAGTTTTAAAATTGCGTAACCAAAGTTTTTGTCCAACTTTTGGTTCATCGCCAACATCCATCAAATTTTTTTCATAAAGTTTTTTAATCTTCATCCCATACATTTGAGAAATTGCATACATCGATTCACCATTCATTACTTCATGAAAATCTAATCCATGTTCTGCTTTATTTCTTTTTGGTTGAATGAATAAAATCTGACCTTGCATCAATTTAGCATTTTCCTCTAGCTCATTATATTTAAATAATTCCCATGATAGCATTCCAAGTTCTTCTGAAATACTGTTAAATGTATCTCCTTTCTTAGCAATAATATAATCTATCCTGTTTTTGTTATAGACACGATGTTTTTCAGTATAAATTTTAAAGTTATCAATATCAGCTAAAACTACTTCTTGAGAATCAACTGCGCTATAAGTTTCATTTGTTAAAGTTCCTCCTTTATCAAAAATATAAAGTTGATTATCTTCTATAATTTTTATAAGCATTGTTGCATAAGACTTACTAGTTGCATACCCCGCTTTCTGTAATCCTTTTGACCACGATTTATAATCTGTTGGATTATATTCAAATAAGAATGCATATCTGGGGCCATTAACAATAAAATTGCTATGGTCTTTATACGATTTATATACTGTTTTATATTTACGGAAACACTCATTTCTTTTATCATCATCATGATAAACCTTATTGCCCCTCCATCCACTATGACATTTTATTCCGAAATGATTATTTGATTTTTGAGCTAAGGTACTATTCCCATTATCAGACTCGAGTAAAGCCTGTGCTAAGGTTATACTAGCAGGTATTTGGCTTCTATTCATTTCTTTAATGGCCAAATCTTTATAATTTTTAATGTATTCAGTCCTATTTAATGAACTTATATTGTTCGATTTAGGACTTGATATTGGTGCTCTTTGAACCTTACACGACACTATAAGGAGTACTAATACAAGGAATAATAGCTTTTTTGTCATTTTTTTTGTTATTTTGAACAAATGTAAAAAAAAACATTTTATTATTTAATCATTTTTCATTTACGAAATATCTATTTATGATTAAACGCGAAATTAAATCTGTTCTTGTTGACTACAATTCTCCTGCCGAACTTAATGAAGATATGCAAAACTTAATGCAAAAAGCTAAAGAAGCGGCAGAAAAAGCATACGCACCTTACTCTAATTTTAAAGTTGGTGCTGCAGTTTTACTAGAAAATAATGAAATTATTGAAGGTAGTAACCAAGAAAACGCAGCATATCCTTCAGGATTATGTGCAGAACGAGTTGCTATTTTTTATGCTAATTCACAATATCCGAATATAAAAATAAAAGCTATTGCGATAACTGCAAGTACTAAAGATGGTTTTGTTGAAGATCCTATTCCTCCGTGTGGATCCTGTTTACAGGTTATGTTGGAAAGTGAACAAAGAGCAAATAAACCAATTAAGGTTTTATTATATGGTACCAATAAAATAACTATTGCAGAGGATATTAAACAATTTTTACCAGTTTATTTTAATAAAGATATGCTAAAATAGAAGATTTAGTATTTTGAAAGGATTTTTTGGAATAGTGGATTAGGAATAACACCATCGTCATCGCTAGAATACTCTGGTTTTAATCTGTTTATAAAGTACATTTCGAGTTCAATATTATTTTTTACTTCAATTTTACCTCTGTAGGTACAATCAAAATAATCCTTGATATAATCGTAAGTTGCTCCGGAAACATTTACTTTACCTACTTCACCGGCTTGTTCCATTCTACTAGCTTTGTTTACAGCATCTCCCCATATATCATAGGCAAATTTCTTTTTCCCAATAACTCCTGCAATTACTTCGCCTGTGTGAATACCTAATCGGAGTTCCCATGCAACTTCATTATTCTTTTTCTTTTCTTTAGCATAGTCTTTCATAAATTTCTGGATCTCTAAACCGGCCAAAACAACATTTATAGGATTACTCTTATTTCTTAATGGAAGTCCCCCGGCACACATAAAAGCATCTCCAATAGTTTTTATTTTCTCAATATAATGGTCTTCAATTAGTTCATCAAATTTCTGAATATAAACATTAAGCTCCTCAACCAACTCCTGGCTATCTATTACATCAGCTAACTTGGAAAAATTCTTAAAATCTGTAAAAAGAATTGTAACCAATTTGTATTTTTTTGATTTAGCAAATCCTTTTTTCTTTAATTGTTCGGCAGTTTCAAATGGAAGGATATTTAATAAAAGTTCATCTGACTTTTTCTTTTGTGCCTCGAGGTCCCCTTTTTGTTTTTCAATTTCAACGTGTTGTTGTTCTAAAAGTAAATTAGAACTCTCTAAATGTTCTGTTAAAGTAATTAAATTTTCATTTTTAGCTTCTAAATGTTCTTCAGCTTCTTTTAATGCAGTTACATTTGATTCAATTGCTATGTATTTAATTATACTTTCTTGCTCATTATAAACTGGAGAAAGCGTCGTTTGAATCCATATTTCTCTACCTTCTTTTGTTATCCATTTATTTTCATATAAATAACTTTCTGCACCCTCTTTACATTGTTTAATTGCCTTAGCTAATTTTGGATTTTTTTCAGGATTAAAGACCGATAATTCATATTTTTCTCTAAATTCTTCCAGAGAATATCCATACATTCGTTCAAAACCCTCATTTACCCACTCAATTTTATGGTTATGACTTAAAATAACAACCCCTGTAGCAGTTTTTTTTGCAACTATAGAAAGCTCGCGAAGTAATTCATGTTCTATATATATTTCGTGTTGAAACTCTCTGCGACTTTCGGCAGCTTCAATTCGTATTAATAATTCTTCCTTACTATATGGCCTTTTGATTAAATCTACTATGCCATATTCAAAAATTCGATCAAGATTTGTTCGAGGAGAATAATCAACAATTAAAAGTACAGGGATACTATGCGTTGATTTGTCTTGTTTTAAAGACATTACACTTTCAATCCCAGTTTTTCCTAAAACTTCTACACTAATAAATATAATATTTGGTTGATTTTCTAATGCGGCAGTATAAATATCGTCTCGTTTAGATTTAATTAATTCAAATCTATCCTTTTCATCTTTAAGAATTTCACTCAAATAAGAATATGAATCACTTTTGTCATCTGCAATTAATATCTTATACTTCATTGGATTTAAAAATGAAAATTTATTATTTAATTTATCAGTTTAAAAATATAACTTTTAAATCAAAATATTATTCTTTTAAGTCCTTTTTTAATTATATATATGTAATACTCACAACAGTTTTTACTGATTTCATCAAAAACAGTAATAAATAATCGCATATTTCAAAAATAACATCGCTATTTATTAAGATTAGTTGAGAACATGTATTATTTTAGTTCTCAAAATTGCATGGGAATTATATGGCTCAAAAATTACTAATAATAAAAAATAACAACACAGATATTCAGAAAATTAGTGAATGTTTAAATTCACATTTCTCGGAAATTGAAATATTTTCAACTAGCAATGATAGCAACCTACTAAATAAAGTTAAATCAGTAATTCCTGATATAATCATTTTTGATATTGATCAGGCAAAAGATCAGATTGGTGAAAATTTAAGTGTGATAGTTCAGATTTTAAGAATAAAACCATTCCCTATTATTGTACTGTCATCAACAAATGATTATAAAAGGGTGTTGAAATCAGGAGCAATTAACTTTATCCAAAAACCTTATTCTGAAATAACGCTAGTTTCTAATTTTAAAACTGCAATAAATCTAATTGAAATTCTAAAATCAATAAGTATAAAAGAAAAAGTAATAGAAGAAAAGAACCAGAAAATACAAATGCAAATAAAAAATGAGAATATTCAGCGTGAAATTATCATAAAAAAGAATAAAGAAATAATGGCTGATATTCGATATGCAAGCAGAATACAGCAAGCAATTTTCCCCAGTGCAAATCTAATAAATGAACTATTTCATGAGTATTTTATATTACATCAGCCCAAAAGTCATGTAAGCGGCGATTTTTATTGGATTTCGCATAAAAATAATATTAAAATAATTGTTGTAGGTGATTGCACAGGCCACGGTATTTCTGGTGGACTTATGCACATGTTAGGGTCTGCTTATTTGAATGAAATTATTGCAAATGGAAACTTCAAAACAGCCAGTGATATTTTGGAACAATTGCGTGATCAAATTATGAGATCATTAAATCAAACAGGTGAAATGGGAGAGACACAAGATGGTCTCGATATTGCTTTATGTATAGTTGATGACGAAAATAAAACTCTTCAATTTTCGGGGGCTAATAATCCCTTATATTTGATAAGAAACAAGGAATTAATAGAAATAAAAGGTGATAGAATGCCTGTTGGTATCCATATAAATTTTAATAAACCTTTTACTAATCATATCCTAGATTTTCATAGCAATGATCAGTTTTATTTGTTTTCAGATGGATATGCCGATCAATTTGGAGGCCCACGTGGAAAGAAATTTAGGTATAAACAATTTAAGGAGCTTGTACAAAGTGTTAGTCATGAACCAATGAATATTCAAAAGGAGATATTAACTAATATTCAAGATAAATGGCGTGGATCATTGGAGCAAATTGATGACATACTTGTTTTTGGATTAAAAATAAAATAACTTTAACTTTTTAATAATCTGATTTGAAAAAAATATCCGTACATATCTGGCTAATATGTCTGACAATCAATCTTTTTTGGTTTTCTGCAAATTCACAAGATATTCCTTCAAATATCAAAGTCGAGCTTACTAGTTATGAAACCAAAATAGAACAATACCATAAAGAAAACAATCCTCAACTTGAACTCGAATTTCTTAATAAAGCTGCATTTTTATGCTGGAATAATCAAATAAATATTAAAGCAATTGATTATTTTAAGAGAGCGATTGGAATAAATGATCAATTGGGAAACACCAATGGAGTTATTTTAGCTACAAATTATGTTGGGATGATTTATGATGAAATTCAAGATTATAATTCGGCCGTTAATTATTTTAAAAAGGGTTTAGACTTAAATAAAAAGCTAAAAAATAAACAGAATATTGCTTCTTCATACAATTACATATCACAATCATATCAGCAATTACCCGACTATGAACAATCAAACAAATGGGCACTTGAAGGTGTAGAAATAGCAAAGGAGCTAAATGACTTAAAAATGCTAAGAAGCTTTTATGGGATTTTAGCGAATAATTTTCAAAGTATTGGTAATTCAGAAAAAAGCATAAAGTATTTTGAACTTTTTGCTTCAATTGATAAATTTCTGAAAAAAGAAGAGATAAAAGATATTAAACATGAAACCGCAACGCAAGTCCAACAGGCAGAGCAAGAGAAAGAGGAAACTAAGCAAGAGCTTGTAATTCAAACAGATAAATTAAAAGAAACGAAAAGCTCTCTTGCATATGTTGAAGAAGTGTCGCGCGAACAAAAAATGCAGCTTGAGCTTCAGGAATCAAAAATAAGAGAACAAGAAGCAGAATTAAAATTTGAGAGATTAGTTCGTAATACGTTAACTGGTGGGATTATAGGCATTTTAATGATTTTTAGTGTTTTAGTTATTTTATATCGTAAAATTAGATCACAAAAAACAAAGATTGAAGAACAACGAGATAAATTAGATTTTCAGAATCAACATATTAATTCGAGCATTCAATACGCACAAAATATTCAAAGAGCAATACTCCCTGTTAAAAATCAAATTAATAATCTTTTTGAAAGCTTTATCTTATATCGGCCAAAAGATATTGTTTCAGGAGATTTTTATTGGTTCACTAAAGTAAATAACATTGCTTTTTTAGCAGTGGTTGATTGTACAGGTCACGGAGTTCCTGGTGCATTTATGTCAATGATTGGGAGTAGCCATTTAAATGAAATTGTTATAGAAAAGCAAATTACAGATCCTGCAAAAATATTATCTTTATTAGATAAAAAAATTATTGTGTCGTTAAGACAGGCTGAAACTGAAAATAACGATGGTATGGATGTCTGTTTTATTTCTATTAATTTAAAATCAAACGAAATTACCTTTTCGGGCGCTAAAAGACCTTTGTTTATTTATAAAAATAAAACATCAGAATTTGATGAAATAAAAGGAGATAGGATTTCAATTGGCGGAATACGTAAAGGAACAAACGAGGAATTTAATAATCATATAATAAAAGCTCAAAAAGGAGATATTTTATATTTATCTTCGGATGGATTAACAGATCAGAATAATTCGGAAAGAAAAAGATTTGGACGTAATAAATTGAAAGAAATTATATTAAATAATGTTGCCGAACCAATGGAAAAGCAGAAAGTGATAATTGAGAAAGCATTGGATGAATTTCAGCAAGATGAAGAACAACGAGACGACATTACTTTAATTGGTATCAAAATTAATTAATCTAATGACTGATATAGATATGGTTGAAATTATAAATAGTAAAACAATTTTATCTTATAAGGGACCATTTTATATAGAACTTATATCTGTATTTGGTACTAACATTAGGAATTTTAATGACATTTATAGCAATGCTCGAAAAAAACTTTTTAAAATTTTCATTGAACTTTCTCAAAACGTTTCGAATTATTCTGAGAATTTCCACATGGTTAATAATGTTCAAAGAATAGGTGTAGGTGAACTTTTTTTAAAAGAATTTGATACAGCCTATAGTTTCACAACCATAAATCAAGTAAAGAAAACTGATGCTGCGATACTGGCAGAAAGATGCGAAATTGTAAATGCTTCAGATCAATTGAAATTAAGAGAATTAAAAAGAGAACAACGTTTAAATTCACCAGGTGAAAAATTTGGAGCCAGAATTGGTTTAATTCAGGCTGTAATGCTTTCAAGAAATCACTTAGAATATAAAGTAGAAAATATAAATGAAAACTTTTCTTATTTTTCATTAACAGTTAAAATCGATAAATATTAAACGAAACATAATATGGAAAACATTATTTTAACGAGTTCACCTTCGACCCCTTATTTCCCTGAAGTTAATTTTGACATTGATAAGGGAGTTTGCGAAATAAGCGGTGAATCATATATGGAAGAAACTTATAAGTTTTACTTACCATTGATTAATTGGCTGAAAGATTACGTTAAGCTTATTAAAAAACCATTAGAGCTAAATATTAAACTTATATATTTAAATACAAGCTCTACAAAATGTGTTTTAGATATTCTTGAAATTTTAAAAGATTTTGAAGATGATTCAGGACAAGTGAAAGTTAATTGGTATTATGATAAATCTGATCCGGATATGGTTGATGAAGTCGAAGATTTTGAGGCTGAATCGGGCATAAAAATAGAACTCAAGGAATTTTAAAAACCAGATTTGAAGAAATTATTAATGTATTGAATGAAATACTGAGGTTGTCTATATCAGACAACCTCTTTTTGTAGTTTATAACAAAGTGTTATTTTTATTTTTTTTGAGTTAATCCTAAATCATTCCCAATCTTTAGCATAAAATTAAAAGCTTCCTTGTAATCATTGTGTATTTCACCGTCCAGAATAGCTTCTTTTATTGCATTCTTAATTACGCCAATAACTTTAGATGGACTAATATTAAAAGTTTCAATGATTAACTCACCTGAAATTGGTGGTTGAAAATTACGCAAGGCATCCTTTTCTTCAATCTCCAGTAACTTTTCACGAACAATTTTAAAATTATTTAAATGTTTCTGAACGGTATTTTCATTCTTCGAAGTAATATCAGCCTCGCATAGTTGCATTAAATCATCAATTTCATTACCTGCATCAAAAAGCAATCTTCTTACTGCTGAATCTGTAACTATATTTTGCGATAACACAATAGGGCGTAAGTGTAAGTGAACTAGTTTCTGCACATACTTCATCTTTTCATGCAATGGAAGGTTCAACCTTTTAAAAATTGCAGGAATCATTTTAGCACCCAAATGCTCATGTCCATGAAATGTCCAACCAACATCTTTGTTAAAATTTTTGGTTTTAGGCTTTGCAATATCATGTAATAAAGCAGCCCATATTAACCATATATTTTCAGTTTTATTTCTGATATTATCAATAACTTCAACTGTATGATAAAAGTTATCTTTATGCTTTTTACCATCCTTTTTTTCAACACCTTTTAGATTCTGTAGCTCAGGAAAAAAACTTCCCAATAACCCCGTATTTTCTAAAGCCTTTAATCCAAGTGAAGGTTTAGGTGAAAGAAGAATCTTATTTAATTCATCAATGATTCTTTCCTTTGATAATATTTTAACTCGTTCTATATTTTCACCGATTGATTTGTATGTGTTTTCTTCAATACTAAAATTTAATTGAGATGAGAATCGAATAGCCCTAAACATTCTTAAAGGATCATCAGAAAATGTTTTATTAGGATCAAGAGGTGTTCTTATAACCTTATTCTTTAAATCTTTTTCTCCATCAAAGGGGTCAATTAGCTGACCGTAATCTTCTTTATTTAATGATATTGCTAAAACGTTTATTGTAAAATCTCTTCTATTTTGATCATCTTTTAATGATCCATTTTCAACTATAGGTTTTCTTGAGTCTTGTCTATATGATTCCTTTCTTGCACCCACAAATTCTATCTCATAATTGCCATGCTTTATCATTGCTGTACCAAAATTTTTAAAAACGCTTACATTCACTTTTGGACCGAGTTTTCTTGCAACTTTTTCAGCTATTTCAATTCCACTTCCTAATGCGACTATATCAATGTCTTTCGACGGTCTTTTCAATAAAAGATCTCTTACATATCCTCCAATTACATAAATGGGTGTATTTTCTGTAATTCCCACTTGAGATATGATGTTAAAAATCGGATCATTAAGACATTTCTTCATATATATATATGACAATTCATTAAAATTCATGACAAAATTACAATTATTTGCACTTATTCTGAACTATTATAAGTTTTTTCATTTTTGGAATATAGTTTGTTAACATATATTCAAATTCATAACATGATTTTTTTAAAAAGAAATAATAAAAATAATAACTATAAATTTAAAAGAAATGCTAGAACATTTAACTAAAGAGACATTTAAAGAAAAAGTTTTCGACTTTGAAGCAAATAAAGAATGGAAATTTGCTGGTGACAAGCCATGTTTAATTGATTTTTATGCTGATTGGTGTCAGCCATGTAAAGCGGTAGCCCCAATTTTAGAAGAGTTATCAAATGAATATGATGGTAAACTTAATATCTATAAAGTAGATACAGAAGACCAGCAGGAATTAGCTGGTATGTTTGGTGTAAGAAGTATACCATCTTTACTTTTTGTTCCGATGGACGGACAACCTCAAATGGCACAAGGTGCTTTACCAAAAGATTCATTTCAAAATGCAATTAAAGACGTTTTAAAAGTTAGCGTAGAAAACTAATCAACTTATAACTATTTATTTTAAAGGCCGGTAATTTTACCGGCCTTTTTTGTATTTTGAATATTTTAACTACATTTGCTTCAATCAATGGGGTGCCAAATATACAGGCTGAGATCATACCCTCCGAACCTCGTCCGGATAATGCCGGATAGGGAAAAGAGCAAATCAAAAATTTCCCATTGTTTTTCATTAAAGTTGATAAGTATTGTTTGCTGCTTTGCAAGTAAACTAAAATCATTTTTAAATAAAAAACAATGATTTTTAGAGGTTTCAAGTTTATTGGTAAATACAAATATTGCATTCAACTATCCGTATGTTAAACAATTAAAAATTAAAAAATGAAAAGGATAGGAATTATAATTTTATTAATCGTTTTATCAAGCTCGTTGTTTGCTCAAGAAATAATTAAGGGTTTTGTAAAAAATGAAAATGAAGAACACTTAATTGGTGCCAATATAATAATTAAGGAAGCGCAAAAAGGAACAGCTACAAATTCAAATGGCGAATTTAATTTTTCTAAAATTGCTTCAGGCGATTACACTTTTATTATTTCTTTTATAGGTTTTGAAACTTTAGAAAGAAAAGTAACCGTACCTGTTTCTACAGAATTAGTGTTCATTTTAAAACGATTTAGTATTTTATCTGACGACGTTATTGTAAGTGCAACTAGAGCTGGAGAAACATCACCAATGGCATATTCGAATATCAGTAAAGAAGTAATTAAAAAGAATAATACTGGTAATGATATACCATATATTTTAAGCTTAACACCATCACTTGTTGAAACCTCTGAAGCAGGAATCGGAATAGGGTATACCAGCATGAGAATAAGGGGAGTAGATCCTACGCGTATAAATGTGACAATTAATGGTATCCCTTTAAACGATCCAGAATCCCATGCTGTATATTGGGTAAATTTGCCTGATATTGCATCATCGGTGCAGGATATTCAAATTCAAAGAGGTGTTGGAACATCAACAAATGGATCTGGAGCTTTTGGCGCTTCAATTAACTTACGAACTAATAGTATTAATCTTGATCCATACACAGAATTAAACAGCACTTATGGATCTTTTAATACATATAAGAATAGTGTTAAGATAGGCTCTGGATTAATCAAAGATAAATTTAGTTTTGATGGTAGATTCTCTAATGTGCAATCAGATGGCTATGTAGATTATTCCTCATCAAAACATGAATCATTCTTTTTTTCTGGTACTTATTATAAAAATAAAACCCTTATTAAAGCCAACATATTTAGAGGAAAAGAAAGAACAGGAATAAGCTGGTGGGGTATACCAAAAGAGACTCTCGAAACGGATCGTACGTATAATCCGGCTGGTGAATATGTTGATTTTGACGGTAACACAAAATATTACAAGGACCAAACTGATAATTACACTCAAACACACTATCAACTTATATTTTCGAATGAATTAAACAAAAATTTAAATCTAAATGTAGCATTGCATTATACAAAAGGGAATGGTTATTACGAACAGTATAAAGAAAGCGATGCGTTTTCAAGTTATAATTTACCTAATATCTTCTTAAATGATTCTATTTTAACCATTGGTTCTAGAACATTAATATTTCCAGATAGTACTATTTCTAATTCTGATATAATTAGGAGGAAGTGGTTAAATAATGATTTTTATGGACTTACTTATTCTGTAATTTACAATAAAAATAATATCAATACTACTATTGGAGGAGCATGGAATAAATATGATGGAGATCACTTTGGAACAATATTATGGTCAGAATTTGGTAATAATTTAGAGAAAGATTATGAATGGTATAATAATAATGGCACTAAGACAGATTTTAATATTTTTTGGAAAATTAATTATACAATCTTATCAAAATTACATGTGTATGGCGATCTTCAATATCGAAATGTTCAGTATAAAATGACAGGTTTTGACGATGATTTTAAAAATCTTGAACAAACACATAATTATAACTTTTTTAATCCAAAAGCGGGTTTATTTTTTGATATAGATAAGCATTTTGATACGTATTTTTCAATTGCAGTGGCAAATAGAGAACCAACAAGAAGTGATTATAAAAATGCTATTGGAGATGCCAAAGCAACACCAAAACATGAAACTTTGTATGATTTTGAATTGGGTGGGAATTATAGATCAGAGAATTTATTTATGTCTGCAAATTTATATTATATGATGTATGATAACCAATTAGTTAATACAGGTAAAAAAAGTAGTGTAGGTTATGATATTCAAGATAATGTTGATGATAGTTACAGGACAGGTATTGAATTAGTGAGTAATTTTAAAATAAATAAATTTATATCTTGGCAAGTAAACCTAACTTTAAGTAGTAATAAAATAAATGATTTCGTAGAATACTCTGATTATTCATCTTCTGATTGGACATATCTTGGGAATTTACCTCGAAATTTAGGAAAAACAGACATTTCATATTCACCGGAAATTATAGGGTCTAATGTAATAACTATAAATCCTTTTAAACAATTTGAGCTAAGTATTATAAGTAAATATGTTGGGAAGCAATATTTTGATAACACCTCAGATAAAAACAGGATGTTAGATCCATATTTTGTGAATAACTTAAGGTTAAACTTTTCTCCAGAAGTCAGCTTTGCTAAACATTTAGGCATTTACCTTCAAATAAATAATATTTTAAATACAAAATATGTAAGTAACGCATATGGAGGTAATTGGTATGAAAATGCGAATGGCTACAACGATTATTTAAATGCTGATGAAGGAAGTTGGGCAGCTTATTACCCACAAGCGGGAATAAATATTCTTGGAGGAATCTCTATAAAGTTTTAATACACAAAATAATGGAAAAGTTTCTTGCATTTTTGTTTTAACAGGAATGTACATTGTATAAACGCTCCAGAGTTTTATATGTTTTTTTCCTGAAATAAACAACTTTTTATGAAACAATTTTAATTCTAAAACGTTTCTTATATAGAAATTGGTTCCAAATATACTTGAGTAATTAAGTATAGCAATTAAAATTGTAAGGACAGTTTTTCATTTAAATTTTAGGTTTAATTTTAGGGTATTAAAAAAGTCAGGGATGTAGGTTTCTGGCTTTTTTAATTTATTTTCTTTTAGTGTTTATGACCCTGCAACCTTGCCTGAAGGCAGTAAAGTTTTACCGCAGCTCCTTTAGTTTCTATAAATTTAAAATATTGAATGTCAAATATCATAAACGAATTTCGAAGTGGGCTTCTTACTACTCGCGAAGTACAAAAGTTTGAATACACTTTTAAAATCAGCATTCATTATTCCTTCTTCATTATTCGAAATTGAATGTAGCGAATTTCATTTGCAGCAAAAAACTATGACGCTTTCAGTCCATAGTGGTTTACTTTGAATTACAGACATTAATCTTCCAAGATATTCATTTTTCAATTTTTCATACTTATTTTATCTATTTTTGTTTAAAAGTGATACAATGCGAATAAAAATTATATTTTATTTTTTTATAATAGTCTTATTTAGTTCTTGCTATAACGAAACTAAAATATCCCATAAAAATGTTTTTCGTTATAATGAATCAAAAGGAATAGCAAGTTTAGATCCAGCATATGCAAAAAGCCAGGTTTTAATTTGGCCAGCAAATCAATTGTATAATGGATTGGTCCAAATGGACAACGATTTAAATATCTTACCTTGTATTGCAAAAAAGTGGGTAGTATTAAATTCCGGTATTACTTATAAGTTTACATTACGAGATGATGTATATTTTCATAATCATATATTATTTGAGAATGGACTGGGAAGAAAAGTAACTGCAAAAGATTTTGAATACAGTTTAAATAGAATAACTAACCCTAAAACAGCTTCTCCAGGTGCATGGATTTTTAATAATGTAGCTGAAAACGGAATTAAAGCCCTTAACGATAGTGTAGTAATGATTCAATTAAAAAGCCCTTTTCCAGCCTTTCTTGGCTTGCTTACTATGCAGTATTGTTCCGTTTTACCTTTTGAAATTGTTGAACATTTTGGTACAGATTTTAGAAACAATCCTGTTGGTACAGGACCATTCCAATTTAAAATTTGGAAAGAAAACGAAAAATTAGTACTTGTTAAAAACCCCAATTATTTTGAGAAAGATAGTTTAGGTAATAATCTTCCATACCTGGATGCTGTCTCAATAACTTTTATAAATGATAAGCAATCAGAGTTTCTTGAATTTTTAAAAGGTAATATAGATTTTATATCTGGACTAAATGCAACAAATAAGGATGAATTGATTACTAAAAATGGTAAACTAAATCCAAAATATAGTAATCAAATAAAAATGATAAATCAGCCTTATTTAAATACAGAATATTTGGGCTTTTTATTAGATACAACAAAAGCAATAACAAAATCATCACCTGTTTTAAATAAAAAAATTAGACAAGCAATAAATTATGGTTTCGATCGCCAGAAAATGATGAAGTATTTGCGAAATAGCATTGGTACTCCTGCAATAAATGGTTTCATACCAAAAGGACTTCCATCTTTTTCTGAAGAATTTGTTGGGTACACCTATGATCCTGATAAAACCAGAAAATTATTAATTGAAGCCGGATTTCCTAATGGTGTAGGGCTTCCTTCAATTGTTTTAACTACAACCAGCGATTATTTAGATTTGTGTGAATATATTCAGCAAGAACTTGCTCAGTTTGGTATCGATATTAGTATTGATGTAAGTACAGGGGCAATTTTCCGAGATATGGTTGCAAATTCAAAGATAAATTTCTTTAGAGGTTCGTGGATCGCAGACTATCCGGATGCTGAAAATTATTTAACCTTATTTTATAGTAAGAATTTCAGTCCTTCAGGTCCAAATTATACTCATTATTTTAATTCTGAATATGATAAATTATACAAACAAGCAATGTTAGCAGTAAATGATAGTGTCAGATATGATATTTATAATAAAATGAATAGATTAATTATTGATGACGCTGTAATTGTTCCTTTATATTACGATGAAGTAATTCGATTTGTAAACTTTGATATATATGGGTTTGAAAGTAATCCAATGAATTTACTAAATTTGAAACAGGTTAAAAAATAATTAAAATAATGATACTTATTGCCGACAGTGGTTCAACAAATACCGATTGGGTTTTAACTAAAAATAACAAGATTATTTCAACTTTTGTTACAAATGGATTTAACCCTTATTTCATACAAAGCAATGATATATTTAATGAATTAAAGCAAAGATTCCCAACAAATATTAAAATCAATGAAATAACTAAAATCTTTTTTTATGGAGCTGGGTGTTCAACAGTAGAGATGAACGAAATAGTTCGGCTCGGTTTGCGCAAGTTTTTTATTAATTCTAATATAGAAATAAACCATGATTTATTAGGTGCAGCTCGAGCGCTATTTATGAATGATTCTGGTATCGCAGCTATTCTGGGAACTGGAGCTAGTTCTTGCCATTATGATGGATTTAAAATTACGAATGGTGTACCTTCATTAGGATATGTTTTAGGAGATGAAGGAGGAGGAGATTATTTAGGTAAATTATTTATAACTGATTATTTATATGAACGTTTGCCTGAAGATATAAATCAAGCTTTTTTTGAAAAGTACAAATTAACAAATAATCAAATAATGCATAATATCTATAAAGAACCTCATCCGAATCGATTTTTAGCATCATTTTGTGAATTTATATCTGAACATAGCAAAGATCTTATTTTAAGTGATATGATAAATAAATCATTCACAGATTTATTTGTCAATCAGATAACCAAATATGAAGATTATAAAAATTGCAAAATTAGATTTGTAGGATCTATTGCATTTTATTTTAAAAATCAATTAAAAGAAGTTGCTAAAAGTTTTAATTCAAATATTGATTTAATCGAGCGAGCACCAATTACTCGACTTGCTCAATATCATTTTAATTAGTGTTAAATTTATATTTCAATTGATTTTTAACACTTTGAAATCATCTTTTTATCAAGTATCTTTAATATCCAATTCTAAAAAATGAATGTTCTAATGAAAACATGTGTAATAATAGATGATGAGAAAAATTCGCGTGAAGCTTTATCTAAAATAATTGAGCGGTATTTTAACACAAAAATAAAAATTTTACAATTAGCCGATTCAGTAAAAGAAGGCGTATTCGCTATTAATAAATTTAGTCCGGATATTGTTTTTCTTGACATTGAAATGCCAGAAGAAAATGGATTTAAGCTTTTCGATTATTTTGATATTTACAATTTCGAAGTAATATTCACTACAGCATATAAGCAATATGCTATTGAAGCTATTAAATTTGCTGCACTCGATTACCTTTTAAAACCAATAAACTATATAGATTTAAGAGATGTTTTAGTTCGACTAGAAAAAAAACAAAATAAATCCTCAAATACTGAGCAGATAGAGGTTTTCCTTAGTAATATAAATACCGATCCAGGAAATTTTAATAAAATTGCTCTGCCAACTTTAGTTGGCTTCCAATTGGAGAAAGTTAATAATATTGTTTATTGCCAAGCGGAAGAAAATTATTGTAAAATTTACACAAATCGCAATGAGGCTATACTAGTTGCACGGACCTTAAAAAGCATCGAGGAATTATTACCCAGCGAGTTATTTTTTAGAATACATAAATCGTATCTTGTAAATATGAATTATATTAAATCTTATAATAAATCAGAAGGATATAAAATAATTTTAGAAAACGGGATAGAGCTTGATGTAGCAACACGGAGAAACGAAGAGTTCTTAAAAGCACTTACAAAACGGTAAAATTTTCAACAAACAGTATGTTTAAAACACTATTTTTGATACTAATAAGTGCCTTCTTCTCAATTCATTCTTCTTTGAGTCAACAGTATTATTCTAGAAATTATACAATTAATAATGGGCTGCCTGATAATTGTATTCAAGATCTTTATAAAGATAGTAGAGGCTTCCTTTGGATTGGTACTAATGCCGGTCTTTCTAGATTTGATGGCGAGAATTTCAATGTTTATACATCTCAAGATGGTTTAATTGGAGATAAAATAAGCTCTATTACAGAAAGTGAAAAAGGAAGTATTTGGGTTGGCTGTTACGGTAGTGGTATTTCTAAATTAAATGGTAAAGAAATTATATCATACAATACTTCTTCAGGTTTAATTTCAAACGAAGTAAGAAAAATCCATTACTCGGTTAAGTATAAAATATTGCTTATTGGAACTGAAAATGGCTTAACAATTTATGATAATGAAAGATTTTTCTCGTTTCACGAAAAGCTTAAAAATGTTGATGAAAGACTGCAAATTAATAGTTTTATTGAAAAAGACGATTTTATTTATGTTTTTACAAATGGAAGTGGTTTGTATAAGTACATTCCAAAATCACGAGATTTAATTAGAATTTCTGAATATAATACTTTGAATAAACCTTATATTAATTCTGCATTTATTTCAAATAATGGCGATACTTTATTAAGCAAATATCAAGGGAATCTCATTTCGCTTAAAAACGGGAGAATTAATACATTAAATAATATAGGTCGCATTACAGATTACATTGAGGATAACGAAAATAATATATGGATATCTTCCTGGAGCAATAATTATACGAATACAGGAGGATTATTTAAATATGATAGTATTGGGATTACAAATTTCGGCAAGTATCTTAATATTAACTCCAGTAATATTTTATCACTTGAATATGATGATACAGAAAATCTTTTATGGATAGGTACTAAAGACGAAGGACTTTATTTATATCCATTAGCTAATTTTTCGTACTATAAAGCTCAAGATTTTAATTTAACTGAGTTTGATATAGGAGATTTAATTGCAGATAATTCAAATAATCTTTGGATAGCAACAAAAAAAAGTATCATAAAAAAATATGGTAATGATTATTATAAAATATTTGGTTTTGATTTATTTAAATCGGCATTTGAGTATTTTGTTAAAAATACAATCAAAACTAAATACAATTATTTAATTGATAAGGATGGCTCTTTTGAAAAATACCAGCAAAAAATTTCAAAAGGTACATATCCTTTCCCAAATCCTTATAGAAGAGTTAATAGTGAAATATTACCTGCAAAAAGTCTTTATAAACCTTTAAAATATGAAATTTTAATAAATAAAGAAATAGAGGAATTAAACTCTGTTACTTTAGATTCAAATGAAAATATTTGGGTAGGAAGTAATGTTGGGATTTTTAAAATTGATAGAAAGACAAATGGAATTTTGTATTTTGATATGGAGGGAAATCAATTTAGTTGTTTTTCAATGGATTCAAATAGCATAATTTATGGTGGAAGTTGGGCTGATTTATTTATTTACCCGGATATAGTAGGAAATTCCAACTTTAATTTATTTAATTATTACGAACAAAAGAGTCCCATAAATATTAACAAAATAAAAATTCAAGATGATAAGGTTTGGTTTATTAGCTCTAATCGTGGATTGTTTTTGTATTATCGAGATAAATTTTATTCAACTTATTTTGATAAATCAATTGAATATCATGATTTTAATGATATATGTTTTGATAATTTAGGGAACATAATTATTGGCGGGAATAATGGTAAAATATACATAGCAGAGTTTTTGAATGATGGTATACTTATTAAATTCGAGATTGATAAGAGGAGTGGATTGAAAGGAACAAGCATAAGGTTTTTAAATTGCACTTATGATAATATATTAATTGCAGGTACTAACGCTGGATTAAATTTAATTGATCTCAATGTTTTGTATAAAACAGGAAAAATTTCCATAAAAACTATTGATGAATCGAAAGGATTCGTAGATTATTCAGGACAAACATCCTTAATACAAGATTCTACATATTTATGGATTGGATCAGAAAAAAACCTTATTAAAGCTTCACTTGAGCAACTAAAAGCTAAAAAATCAAAAAAAGTTAGTTTCTATATTAAATCAATAGAAATCAACAATGAACAAATAGATATTGAATCATTGGTGGACATAGATATATGGACAAATATTCCAAGATCAAATTTTAAACTACCATATAATAAAAATTCAATTACTATAAATTACGATGTTATAAAGTTTTTGGATCATGACAACTCAAATTTTAGTTATAAACTGGAAGGATATCATAAAAAATGGATTAAAGATAATAATGATAGAAGAATTATTTTCCAAAACTTGAATTCCGGAAAATACAGATTAAGGATTAAAGTATTAAACGAAAACGATGATATAGCCTACCAGGAGTTACTCTTGAGCTTTACTATTTTACGACCATTTTGGCTTAAATGGTGGTTTATAGGTCTAACTTTAATTTTTATATTATTACTAATTTGGTTAATGATTTATTTAAGATCTCAATCAATAAAAAAATATGAGCGTCAGAAATCAGAAATCTCTGAGCGAATCTCTGAATTTGAAATGAAAGCATTAAGAGCACAAATGAATCCTCATTTTATTTTTAATGTAATTAATTCTATTCAAAATTATATGCTTGATAATAATGTTGATGCTGCTTTAAATTACCTTTCCGATTTTGCAAAACTAATAAGACTAACACTAGATAACGTTTCGAAAAAACAAATATCATTAGAAGAAGAATTAAAATATTTAAAGTACTACGTTAATTTGGAACAAATGCGATTTGATAAAAAATTCGAGATCAATATAATTGTCCCAGCTGAATTTGAGAATAGAAGATTCATAATCCCTTCAATGATATTACAACCTTATGTTGAAAATTCTATTAAGCATGGATTTACGTTTAAAAATGAAGGTGGAAAAATTCATCTCGAATTTCTGGTTTCCGATGATAATATTTTAAAATGTATTATTGAAGACAATGGAATAGGTCGTAAAAAAGCCAGAGAGCTTAATAAAGGTAAAATGAATCAAAGTTCAAAAGGTACTTTTATTACAAATGAAAGACTATCATTGTTAAATCAAACTAAGCAAAGAAAAGGTTATAAAGTTGAGATTATTGATTTATACGATGAATATCATTTAGCTAGAGGTACTCGTGTTGAAATATTTATTCCAGTATAAAAAAAGGCTCAAATCTGGTTGAGCCTTTTCTATATTTTAAATTAATTATTTTTAAGTAAATAAGTAATAAAATTTTTTCCTTCTATCTGAGTATATTTAAATGAAGTTTCTCCATCAAAGGTTACATTCTTAAGATTTACAGGATCATAAAATTTTGAATATTTGAAATCAGCAAAATCATCGAAGTATGTATTTTCAAAATTTACTCCATTAGGGAATTTAGTATACTTAAATACAGCTTCTGAATGGAATTTAGCTCCAGAAAAATTAACAAAGTCATCAAAATTGGCGTATTTAAAATCAGCCTTTCCGTAAAACTCACAATTACTAAAATTGATCTTATCCTCGAATTCAGTATATTTAAAATTAGCTTCTTCTCTAAATTTTGAATTGCTAAAGTTTGTGTTCAATGGGAATTTAGCATATTTAAAATTTGACTCGTCTTCGAATGTCGAATTTGTGAAATCTATTTCTGATACGAATTTAGTATATTTAAAAAGCGCTTCTTCTTCAAAAGTGGTTTTAGTGAATGCAGCATTTTTATCAAACTTAGAATATTTTATAAGAAAATCATTTTTAAATGTACAATTAATGAATTCAACGCTTTCATGAAACATTGCAATGTGCAATTCGTTTTTTAAGTCATCGTTGAAATAAGCAATAAATTTTCCATCGAAAGAGCAATTAGTAAATTTTAGGGGTGCATTCACATGATATTTATATGAAACATTATCTTTTGAAATTATTTCAACCTCAGTGTTCTTTTCTTTGTCTTTTATTAACCTGAAATCTAAATCTCCAGAAATAGTGACATTTGCGTAAATTGCAGCTTCTCCTTTATTAAGTTTTTCTATAACTTCATTAGCATCTACACTTACTTGCATATATGCTAAGAACGGGGAAGTTATTAATACAATTATTAAAAGTAAATTTTTCATCTTAATTTAGTTTAGTTTTAATTGATTTAACTAATGACGAATGTTTTTTTTAATTGATGCAAGTCTGAGTTTATTTTCTATTCTCAATTTTATTTATCTTTTCAAGTAAGATTTTTTGATCTTGTTTTAAGCTCCTTATCGTTTCCAATATTTCCATTTGAACAGGATTTTGTGATGATAAGTTTCTCATTTCTTCGCTCCGAATTCCTAATCTTGAGTCCCAATATCCAAGTAATAGAGCAAAAAATATAAAAAGAATAATTAATACAGGAATTGTGATATATACATTTGCGATTAGAAAAATTCCAATTCCGGTATTTTTTATAGCTCCAAGAAAAATTGTAACCATCATAAAAAGATTGATATATCCAATATACATTTTCGATCTGTCAAGATAAACCTTCCATCGAATTAAAGATTTTTTATTTACTCTCATAATTTTAACGTTTTATGTAAAGTTAGATATAAAACCTTATAAAATAGAAATGAGTATCCGCTTTATTAAGTAATTAGCAAATACTCATTTGAACATGATTAAAAAACTAATGCCTATAGTAAATTTTACTAACTATTTTCCATCCGTCATTAAATTTATATAATTGTAAATAATCAGTAAAAAGAAGTTCCTTGTTTCTATTTAATTGAATTTTAGCCATTGCAGCATTACCTGTAATATCTATTAATAAATAATCGCAAGTAATTTTTTGCTCTTCTGTTGGAGGAGTAGGATCGGAGACTTTCCTTTGTTCAAAAGATTGCACCCAACTATAAATAGGAAATTTCGTAAGCATATTGTCTCTTACTCCTAATAAATTAAAACCAGGGTGAAAACCATCCACAATGTCTTCAACATTACCTTTGTTTTGTAATCCATCAACATAAGCGGTTTGAATTACATTTTGAATTTCTTTTTTTTCATTTTCTGTTTCTTGAGCTTGAATAAAATTAAAAGCACAAAAAACTAATACCATTAGAATAATCGTTCTTTTCATTTTCAATTTTTTAAGTTAACTAGTTTTCTTTCGGTATAAAACCTGAATATACATTGATGACTCAGCTGGTGTAAAAATTTGAATTAACTCCCAACTTTTATCATATTCAGCAATGGCTTTTTTTAGTCTGCTAATTCTAGCTAAAGTATTACTGATTTCATCAGCTTCACCATTTAATTCATCCCTTATATCCCAAAGAAATGATTCAACTCTAAAATCATAACTAATTTTTTTATCACCAACTTTTAAATGTAATTCAGCTATTTCGTTCTCACTAAATCCTGGAACCGGAATACATAGGTCTTTTAACATAATTTTGTCCTTTCATTTAATTAATAATTTTTCTGTCAAATTGATTTGTGAAGGGTTTGTTTATCATGTGTTTTAACTTAAAAATGTTTTTAACGTGCTTAATAAGTAATTACTAACATGTTAAATTCAATATGCATGCCAATTGACGTAACATTCATGTAGTGAAGCGATTAACTGAAATGGAAGATCGGTAGGACTAAAATATTTTGTTCGACTACGGTCAAGGATTGTACGAATTCGCACAAAAAAAGAAGCTAAAAAAAGCTTCTTTTTATATTAAGAAAGAACAAAAGTGACGTCTAAATTGGGGATCTTATATACTCAAAAATCGGGAAAGTATAGGGGGATATCACTTCTGTCTTTCTTAATTTCTTTATATTACTATAAAACTTTCTTTATATTTTCAGTTACAATATGACCATCAAATAATTGGACAATCCTATGTGCTTTTTCAGCATCTGAAGGCGAGTGAGTAACCATTACAATAGTTGTACCTTCGTTATTTAATTCACTTAGTAAATTCATCACTTCTTCCCCATTTGCTGAGTCTAAGTTACCTGTAGGTTCATCAGCTAATATTAATTTTGGATTAGTAACAACAGCTCTCGAAATAGCAACACGTTGCTGTTGTCCTCCTGATAATTGTTGTGGAAAGTGCTTTTTACGATGCGACATTTTCATTCTGTCAAGAACTTCTTCAACTCGCTTTTTCCTTTCAGATGAAGGCATATTTAAGTATAACAATGGAAGTTCCACGTTTTCATATACAGTAAGTTCATCAATTAAGTTAAAACTCTGAAAAACAAATCCAATATTTGATTTTCTTAAGTTTGTTCTTTGACGTTCTGAATGCTTCGAAACTTCTTGATCAGTAAAATGCAATTCACCTGCAGATGGATTATCTAATAATCCAAGGATGTTTAATAAAGTTGATTTCCCACATCCTGATGGTCCCATTATAGCTACGAATTCTCCAGATTCGATATTCAAATTTACTTTGTTCAGAGCAGTAGTTTCTACTTCGTCTGTTCTGAAAACTTTTACTAATTCATTAGTTTTAATCATGACTGTAAAGTTTTAATTACTATTTTATATAATCTATTATTTTAATATTAATTGATCTACATCATTAAAGTTATCGTAACTTGATACTACTACTTGCTCACCTGGTTGTAATCCTTCAAGAACTTCATAATATCTAGGATTTTGACGTCCTATCGAAATACTTCTTTTTACTGCAAGATTTCCGTCTTCATTCACAACATAAACCCATTGTCCACCGGTACTTTGGTAAAATCCACCTCGAGGTATAAGTACAGCTTGTTTAGATTCTCCTAATTCAATTTTTACTCTAAAGGTCTGACCAATTCTTATCTGGCTTGGTTTTTCCGAAGTGAATATCATGTCAACAGCAAATCTTCCATTGTTAACTTCAGGATATACTTTGTCAATTTCAAGGGTGTAAGATGACCCTGCAAAATCGAAACTTCCGGGAAGTCCTTTTCGCACTCTTGCAATATAATGCTCATCTATTTCAACCCTTAATTTATAATTATCAAGTATGTTAATTGCACCTATTCTAAAACCATAACCAATAACTTGTCCAATTTCAGGGACTAAACTTGCCAATTCACCATTAACAGGTGCTTTCACATTTAGGTTATCCATTCTACCTTGAGTTATTTTAAGGTTTTGTTGCATACCTTCAATTTGAGCTTCCATCGCTTTTATTCGTACTTTTCTATAAATAGAATCACTTTTTAAGGCTTCTTTAAAAAGATTAAATTGTTGTTTTGTTGCACTATAAAGTTCAAAAGATTGATCAAAAACTTCCTTTGATATATGCTCGTCTGCTAGCATTTGCATATTATAATCATACTGCCTTTTTTGCATTTTAAGCTGACGTTCTGTTTCAATAAGAGTTTGCTTTCGATTAATAGTCTGTAATTCCAATTGAATTTTGGTATTTTCAAATTCATTAATTGATGTTGAAACCATAGCTTCATTATTAGAGATTTCGAGAATTAAACCTGTATTACTTAAACGTATAATTACATCGCCCTTTTTTACCATAGTACCCTCATCAATCAATATTTCCTCTACTCTTCCACCTTCAATTGCATCAAGGAAAATTGTGCTTATTGGTTCAACAGTTCCAATTTGTGGTATATAATCTTTAAACTCGCTTTCGATAATTGATTCAATGGTAATTTTTTCTTTTTCAACGTTTAATTTTGAACTTTTATCACCAAAAAATATATTATAAGCAACCAAGAGAATTAAAACACTCCCGACTGTAATCCAGATTGTCTTTTTATTAAGCCATTTATGTTTTTTTTCTATTACTTTATCCATTATTAAGAATTTTGTAAGATTAATTTAAGTTCGGTCATCATTATGCATGAACTATGCCAAAATATTTACAGATGTGTATTTCAGCGTGTTACAGTGATTTTTGAGTTGGGCTTAAATTTGAAACTGTTCGAAAATGTAACAGGTATAGTACGAATACGTACACTTGATTTTGTCAACTTTAATTAATTCATTTTTTTCTTCGTTATAATAATTTTATCATCAAATAGCCTACCTTAAATATTCGTACTTTTGTATTCAAATTAAATTGTATATTTACAATTGATTCAAATTTACTATTAGTTTAATTATATAGAACATACTTATTATGAGCGAAAAGGTTGGCAAAATACTGGCAATTGATGATAATGAAGATATATTGTTTGCGTTAAAATTATTACTTAAAAATCATGTAGAGTTAGTTCAAACAGAAACGAATCCTGAAAGAATTCCTGAACTATTGCATAACGAAAATTATGATGTGATTTTGCTTGACATGAATTTCACAAAAGATGCAATTAGTGGTCAAGAGGGATTTGATTGGTTATCAAAAATAGTTGAAATTGAACCGGATTCAGTTGTTGTGTTTATAACAGCGTATGGCGACGCTGAAAAAGCTGTAAAAGCCATAAAGCTGGGCGCAACTGATTTTGTTTTGAAACCATGGCAAAATGAAAAATTGCTTGCAACTATATCATCAGCAATAAAGCTTAGTAGATCAAAGAGTGAAGCGACCGATTTAAGATCGAAACAAAAAGAAATAAGTGCTATTCAAGATCAACCATTTCATGAGTTTATTGGTAATTCACCAGAGATGCACCAAGTGTTCTCTACTATTAATAAAGTAGCAAAAACAGATGCAAATATTTTTATCCTTGGTGAAAATGGAACAGGAAAAGAGCTTGTTGCAAGAGCATTGCATCGTAACTCTCTAAGAAAAGATGAAGTGTTTATTAGTGTAGATCTTGGTTCAATTGCTGAAACCTTATTTGAAAGTGAGCTTTTCGGTCATGTGAGAGGAGCATTTACAGATGCAAAGAATGATAAACCCGGACGTTTTGAAATTGCTTCGGGCGGTACACTTTTTCTTGACGAATTGGGGAATCTATCATTACCGATGCAAGCAAAATTATTAACGGTACTTGAAAGACGGGAAATAACAAGAGTAGGAGCCAATAAACCTAGTCCAATTGATGTAAGATTAATTTGTGCTACAAATACCAATATTCATCAAATGATTCAAGACGAATCATTTAGACAAGATTTACTGTATAGAATTAATACAGTTGAAATTCATCTTCCACCTTTACGTGAAAAAGTAAGTGATATTTCGTTGCTGGCAGATCATTTCTTGGGCGTTTACTTAAAAAAATATCGTAAAAAAATTAAAGGTATAAGTGCTGAAGCAATGAAAAAACTAAATCAGTATCAATGGCCGGGAAATGTTCGAGAATTACAACATGCCCTTGAAAGAGCTGTTATTATGAGTGATTCGGATACTTTGCAAGCTGAAGACTTTTTACTTACTACTCGTAATGAAAAGGTAGCTGAAATTGAAATCGATACTTATAATTTAGATGAAGTAGAGAAAAACATAATTGTTAAAGTATTAAAACAAAATCAAGGTAATGTTACCCAGGCCGCTACAGTTCTTGGACTAACAAGGACATCTTTGTATAGAAGAATGGAAAAATATGGTCTTTAAGAATTTCAGATTTGTAGCAATATTTAGAATACTGTTGTTAACTGCAACAATATTTCTTTTTTTTTATACTATAACATTGGAGTATCTTATTACACCATTTTTAGTAGCACTTATTATAATATTCCAGATATACCTTATCTTTAAATATTTGGATAAAACAAATAGAGATCTCGCTAGCTTTCTTGAATCAATACGTTTTTCCGAGTTTACAAGATCGTTCAAAATCGAAGGTATGGGATCATCATTTGATGAGCTCAATAAAGCCTTTAATGATGTAATTAAAGATTTCCAAAAAGTCCGTTCTGAAAAAGAAGAGCAATATCAATATTTTCAAAATCTTGTAAGAAATATTGATGTAAGTATTATTACTTATCAACGTGACGGTAAAGTTGATATGGTTAACAGCTCTTTCAAAAAACTATTTCAGATTAATTCAGTAAAAAACATTCATGATTTAAACAGTATAAGCCCAGATTTGGTAAATACACTTATAAAACTCACTCCTGGCAAAAGTTGTCTTGTGAAAATTCAAGAAGAGGATGACATTTTGCAACTTGCAGTTTCGGGAACGGAATTTAAAATAATGGATAAAAGTATTTTACTTGTTACTATTAAAAATATTCAAAGTGTTTTAGAAGATCAAGAAACTGAAAGTTGGCAAAAGTTAATCCGTGTTCTTACGCATGAAATAATGAATTCAATTACACCTATTTCTTCAATTTCTTCAACTTTAGACTTAATGTTTAAACAAGCTATAAACGATAATACAACACCTGATAGAGAAGCAATTGAAGAAGCACATATGGCTATTAAAACAATATATAATAGGAGTAATGGATTGTTGCATTTTGTTGACACTTATAGAAATTTAACAAAAATTCCTAAACCTAATTTTAGAATAGCTAAAGTTAAAGAAGTATTTGATGATATTCAAATGTTAGTTCAAGAGGAAATCAAAGCAAAAAATGTAGAATATTCTATATCAATAATGCCTGAATCACTTGAATTTAATGCCGATACTGAGTTAATTGAACAAGTTTTAATTAATCTTATAAAAAATGCGATTCACGCTCTGGAAAGTACAGATTTGCCAGTATTGCAAATTAAAGCATTCTACAATAAGAGAGGTAGAGTAACAATCCAGGTAATTGATAATGGTCAGGGAATACTTAAAGATGTTTTAGATAAAATTTTCATACCGTTCTTTACAACAAAGCCAAAAGGTTCTGGTATTGGATTAAGTCTTTCTAAACAAATAATGAGATTGCATAGTGGATCAATAACAGCAAAATCGGAAATTGAAGAGATGCTTGATGGAAAAAAACGAGGTTCTACTTTTACTTTAACTTTTTAACTAATTGTCTTTTTTTATTGTTTTAATATTGACAAGTTCTAAGGTATGACCCATTTTTTGTCTTTTTGTTTCTAAATAAAATTTGTTGTGCTCATTGGGTTCAATTTCTAAAGGAATATTATCGATAACTATTAAACCATATGCTTCAAGACCTTTTCTTTTTATAGGATTATTAGTTAAAAGTCTTATTTTTCCTAGCCCTAGCTCTCTTAATATACTTGCGCCAACGCCATAATCTCTTTCATCATCTGCAAAGCCAAGTTCAATATTTGCTTCCACAGTATCTCGTCCTTCTTCTTGTAGTTTATAAGCTTTCATTTTATTAAAAAGGCCAATTCCTCGTCCTTCTTGGTTCATATAAACTATAGCTCCTTTTCCTGCTTTATCAATCATTTTCATTGCCTCGTGTAATTGTTGGCCACAATCACAACGCATTGACCCAAAAATATCACCCGTAACACACGATGAGTGTACTCTAACACAAACAGGTTCTTCTTTTGTCCATTCGCCTTTTATTAGAGCCACATGTTCCAGTCCATTTGATATTTGTTTAAATGGAATTAAATTAAAAGTACCATAAGCTGTAGGTAGTTTTACTTGGACTCCCTTTTCAACTAAACTGTCTTCTTTTAATCTATATTTAATTAGATCTGCAATTGAAATTATTTTAAGATTGAATTTCTCTGCAATTTTATATAACTCCGGCATTCTAGCCATTGTACCATCTTCATTCATTATTTCTACTAGAGCCCCACCAGGTTTTAAACCAGCAAGAATTGTTAAATCCACAACTGCTTCCGTATGTCCTGCTCTTCGAATAACTCCTCTTTGTCTTGCTTTAAGGGGAAAAATATGTCCTGGCCTACCTAACTCTTCCGGTTTTGTAGCTGGATCAACCAAAGCTTTAATAGTTTTAGCTCTGTCGGAAGTAGAAATACCAGTTGTGCAGCCATGACCGTTTAAATCGACAGAAACAGTAAAAGGTGTAGCGTGTAAGGCAGTATTATTACCAACCATTAACTCTAGTTCCAACTCTTCACATCTGTCTTCTGGAAGTGGTGCACATATTAATCCTCTTCCGTGTGTAGCCATAAAATTTACAATTTCGGGAGTTATAGTTTCTGCAGCAACGACAAAATCACCTTCATTCTCTCTATCTTCGTCATCTACTACAATAATCACTTTCCCAGCTTTGATATCTTCAACAGCCTCTTCTATTGTATTTAGTTTTGACTGCGTATTATCTTGATTATTAGACATTATGTATGTTTAAGGAATATTATGTTTTTGCAAAAGTATAATAAGTGTTTATAATTCCATAGAAAAGACAATATAAATTAATATTGATTATTTCCTTTTTGCTCTTTCCCAGTTTACCGATTGATTTTTTCTTATGAACCTAAATAAACCAATAATTTCTGAAAGATTCATTACGAAAAGGTAATAGGGAGCAAATAGAAGTTTAAAATTGATTTTCTTTGATTGAAATATAGCCCCTAAAAGGACAAATAGATAAAAGATAATTTGAAGCAAAAATAAGATTGTGTAGAATCCGGCCCAGTTTTCATTTTTTGCGATAAATAGATTAACAAAAAATAGTATTAATATAGAAAACGGAACCAATGTCCATCTAAAAACTTTATGAGAAATGTATTGAAAAGTTAATAAAGGATTTTTAAATGGATTTAATAGGCTGGGTAACCTACTTATGGTTTGAAAACCACCATAAGCTATTCTTGTTTTTCGTTTTAATTCTTCATGGATATTAATTGAAGCATCTTCTGTAGCAAATGCATTAGGTGCATATTTAATTCTATATCCTTTTTGAGCAATTCGTAATGAAATTATAAAATCATCAAGAATTGTATCATCTTCTATTTTATTATACAAATTTGTTCGAATTGCAAAAAGCTCTCCTGCAGCTCCTAATGTTGAGTTTATTATTGATTCGGATTTTTTTATAAAAGATTCATATTTCCAATAAATTCCTTCACCTGAATTAACTGCATTGTCCTTATTATTTATTGCAATTCTTTTCTCTCCAGCAACACAACCTACTTTTGAATTTCTAAATTCATTCACAATTTGTCGAACTGCATCTGTATTTATCATGGAATTAGCATCAGAAAAAATCACAATTGGAGTTTTTACAAAATGTATAACCCTATTTAATGCTCCAATTTTACCTTTGCGTTCTTTGTTATGAATTACTCGTATATTATCAAATTTACTTAAGGCTTGTGGTGTTCCATCATCAGATCCGTCCGTAACCCAAATGTGATGTAACTTTTCTTTTGGGTAATCTAAAGAAAATGAATTTTCAACTTTTTTATTGACAAATTCTAGTTCGTTGTAAGCTGCTATAAATAATGTTACTTCGGGTTCATAAATGGATTCTGAATCATAAGTGGCATTTTTCTTAAAAAAACGAAAAAATAAACTAACTATATATATCATAATAGGATATATAACATAAGAATATAGTATAATTAACAGAAGCGTCCAGAATAAAATATACACAGTTTTATCTAATAAAGTTTAAAATTTTTGATCCAATTTTCTCAAAATCAAAATGTTCTTGTACAAAATCATGAGCATTCTCTCCAATATTATTTTGTATATCGGGATTATTTATAAGAGTAATTGTTGAATTTACAAAATCATTAATATTATTTGCTAATATAATATTTTCATTATGTAAACAATTAATACCATCAGCAGCAATATTTGTTGCAATAATTGCTTTTTTTAAAGCCATGCCTTCGATTATTTTAACTCGCATACCGCTCCCCGAAAACAAAGGTACAATCATAGGTCCAGGAGATAGCATAAATTCATAAGCATTATTAACTTCGCCTAGAAATAAAATGTTTTTTCGTTCAAGTTTTTTCCGCAACCATTTAGGAGCATTTCGACCGGCTACATGTAACTTGATTTGAGGAAATGATTTTAATAACTCTGGCATACATTGGTCAATAAACCATATCAGACCTTCTTGATTAGGAATCCAGTCGAGAGCTCCTATATAATTAATAGATTGTTCTGTTTTTAAATTGTCATCAATAATTTGAGTCTTTAATGATTTAAAGTCAACACCAAAAGGTGAAATTAAAACAGGTTTGATATTCCCTAATTCATTATAAATAGTTGCATCTGTTTGGGAAATAGGTATTAAATAATCGTAAGTGTTAATCAAACTTTTTTCAAATTTTTGGAGTCTTTTAAATAATGACCTGAAGTATATCTTTTTAAGATTTGACGACGTTTCTTCGTAATTTCTTTTCCAGATAAGAGATTCAATATTATGCGATCTGTATAAGATTTTCCCTTTAAAGTTTTTGCGTATTGTTTTAATATATTGAAGTACATATAATCCTTCTATTTGCACAAAGTCAAATGAATTATTATTTAATGTTATTTCAAGTTTATTGTCAAATTTTTTAGAAATAAATCGTTGAGATATGTATGGCTTATTTGAAAACAGAAAATTAAAAAAAAGTTTTAACAAATAGATTTTTGTATTTACGCTAACTCCATTTATTTCCAGATAGTTTTCATATTTATTTTTAACAATATCATTCTTATTAAAATGTTTATGAGTGATCATATTTAATAGATGAACTTTATGACCGTTTCTGATATATGCTTTTGTTAAACTAAGAATAGCCAAAGATCCTCCATCAGGGGGGAATATTGCCTTATTTGCAATTTGTAAAATATTCATTTAATTTGATTTCTTGAAAATCTTATTAAAAAGGTTCTTGAAGAAGAGTAAATATGAGTCAGAATTTAATATTACAGAATCAGTGGTGGCTTTATAGGTTAAGAATATACCTAAAGGCAATAAGATAAATGAAGGCAGCCACATGCCAATATGTGGGAGCAAAACTCCTTCTCGGGCAAATTTCTCGCCAGATATCATTATGACATAGTAAAGAATAAAAAATAATACAGAAACTACAACAGGTGTTCCGAAACCACCTTTTCTAATTATAGCCCCAAATGGAGCTCCAATAAAGAAAAATACTAAACATGAAAATGATAAAGCAAATTTACGATGCCATTCAATTTGATGTCTTCGTATTCGCTCAGCTCTACGCTTGAATTGTTTCTTTGAGCTGTTAATACGATTTTGGGCAGTTCTTGCATATGCTAAAGCATGATTAATAGCTTCTGTTTTAGCTCTTGATTTTTGAATATTAAAAATACTATCCAAATTGAAAATTTGAGATTTAATAAGCAAAGAATCAGTTTTAGTTGTATCTGTTTTTAGGTTTGCCTGGGTTTTCTTTTTAGAACGTTTGTTTTTATTTATATTTTTAGTACTGGACTTTTTGTGTACTTTTTGATTTTTTAATAAAGCTTCCTTTTTAAAATAATTTGAAGAAATTGTAGTGTTCGAAAATTTATTAATTTGTTTATTATACGCAATTATCAGAGAATCTTTTGCATATTTAAGTTGTTTTAGATTAAACATTTGATAGTTATTTCGAAATAAATCTTCATCAGTGCGGCTAAAGTCTAAGCCTGTAATTTTAAAAACTACAACTTGTTTTTCAAAATTTTGCCTTCGATGTGGGTAGGTTTTATCCTTCTTCCTTTTTGCTTTAGCTTCATTAATTTCCTCGTAAGTATAGCCATTAAACAAAGTTAGTATTAGACTTTGTTCATCATCTGTCATATTCATATAACCAGAGTCAGCAACTGTAACTTTTACATTGTTTTTATTGTCAAGATGGTCATAAACCATTATGTTTTGTAAAAGATTTGTTTTGTAATCCTTCTTTGCTATTTTAATACTGTAACCCTCAATACCATTATAGAACATTCCTTCTTTAATTTGAAGTTCAGGCCGTTGGTTTCTTACATCATAGATTAATGCGCCTGTTTTAAGATTTGTATATGGAATAACATAATCTGAATAGTAAAAAGCACCTATGCTAATTAAAATTGTTAGAAATATTAAAGGTGTCATAAATTTTTGCAAGGAAACACCAGCAGATTTTATTGCTGTTAATTCAAAATTCTCCCCTAAATTTCCAAAAGTCATTATCGATGATAACAGTATAGCTAATGGCAATGCCATTGGTACTAATCGAGCTGAAGCATATAGAATTAATTCTGCAATAATTGTCCATTCTAAACCTTTTCCTGCAAGTTCATCAATGTATTTCCACAAAAATTGCATTAAAAGAATAAACAATGAAACAAAAAAAGTTGCAACAAGAGGACCGAAATAGGATTTTAATATAAATTTATGTAAACGCTTCACACTAATAAATTTTTAATAAAACGATTACAAAAATAATTTATTTTATGGTAAGAATTATGAGTTTTAATAAAATTAAAGTCCAAGTGTATGTTTTAAATCACCAATTTGGGTATCCCAAAGATCAATAACATCATTTTTTTCGTCATCTTCGGCAAAATCGGTTACAACTAAAGCCACATCTCCTGTTAACTCATCTTTATTGATTCTAAACTCAAAATATGAATCATCTTCATCTTCTGTCCATTTAAAACGAACCAGCTGATTCTCTTTTTTTGTAATTAATTCAGCCTTTTGCTCTGTTCCGTCCCAAATAAAGGTGAATATACTACCTTGGATATTAATATCATCAGCAAACCATTCTGATAAGCCGGCTGGAGTGTTTAATCTTGCATATAAAATTTTAGGTGATGAGTTTATTGAGTATTCTAATTCGATTTTATTTTTCATAGAGTCTTTTTTGGTAAATTCTCCTTGTATTGCAATATATAATTTTTTTTTAGAAATTCCGCATCGAAATAATAAAAGATAAAATAAAATATTATATTTGCACCCCATAACTAATAATGGATATGGCGAGGTAGCTCAGATGGTTAGAGCGCATGATTCATAATCATGAGGTCGGCAGTTCAATTCTGCCTCTCGCTACAGAGGCGATAAAGTTAATTCTTTGTCGCTTTTTTTGTATATTAGATTTATGTATTTTATTTATATCATATACAGCCATCGGAGAGATCGCTATTATGTTGGATATACTTCAGATATAATTTCTAGAATTGCCAAACATAATTCAGCTGCAACAATATCAACAAAATCAGGAATACCTTGGGAATTAGTTTATAGTGAACAATATGTTACAAAAACTGAGGCATTAAAGCGAGAAAAGGCTATAAAGAAGATGAAGAGTAGGAAATATATTGAGTATTTGATAAAGAAAGGTTAGAGCGTCCCGATTTTTGATCGGGAAGGTCGGCAGTTCAATTCTGCCTCTCGCTACAAAAGGATAAATCATTTGATTTGTCCTTTTTAGTATGTCGGGCATGGTAATAATCTGACAGAGTGTAAGTCTCTGTATGCGCCGAGTTGATAGGAAGCATTAGCGATTGGCAAGGGTGTTGTGGGTGACTGCAAATCTGAAAG
>JAQIBH010000208.1 GCA_027859205.1 Bacteroidales bacterium
ACTTTTGAGCATCAATTTTAGAATTAACAGCAGTATAACCACTTCCAATATTTAAAGCCGGAACTTCATTTTTAATAAATGAAATCTGATCACTTCTTTCTAAATACATATTTTCTTCCCGTTTATTATCATCAATTATTAAATTTAAAGAACTAGCAGCAAAATCAACAGCCTCTGAAAGATTTGAATGAGAATATCCAAGAGGTATAATATCTGTAGTTTCAAATAAATTTCCAAGCATATCGATATTTATATTGGCAATTATTTTCCAATCTATTACCTTATTTTTATATGCAAAATAGGTGGAACCTAATAAACCTTTTTCTTCTCCGGTATAACAAACAAATATTACAGATCTTTTTGATTTATCAGAAAGTTCTGAATATGCTTTTGAAATACTAATAATTGCTGCTGAACCAGAAGCATTATCCCACATCCCATTATAAATTGAATCTCCTTTTACTTCATCTCCAATCCCTAAATGATCAAGATGTCCTCCGAGAACAATATATTCGTTTTTTAATGTTGAATCTGTTCCAGGAAGCATTGCTACAACATTCTTACATTCTATATTTTCCTCATTAATGTTGAATGTGCAATTTAACACTGATTTTAAGTCTTTGCTTGCGAAATCACCTTTTTTAATAGCTTTTAGTTCTTTCCTTAATTTTAATCCATTTAATTTAAAAATATCTTTAATTAAATCCTTTTTTGCAAAAGCACCAATTTTTAAATCAATATCAAACATCGATTCTGCAATAGATGTATCTGTTAAAGCAACCATCGGTTCACCCAAAAAGCTATGCATTTCTTTATAAACTAATCCTTGAATTAATCCACCCGGATAAAATAAAATTATACCATCTGCACCATTATTTAACGCATTTTTCACTTTAACAAAAGGGTTATTTGCGCTTCGACTTTTTACATTTTTTGGAGCTCCAAGCACTGCAATTACAGTTTTCCCTTTTACATTAAGTCCTTCGTAATCGTTAATACTATCTTTTGGTATGATATTGCCATACCCAACAAAAACAAGATTTTGCTTTTCATCAATTTTAGGGAAATTAGGATTTAACAAAAAACTAATATTTTCGCCATAAACACCTTCAACTTTATTATTATTTAAAACTGCTTGAACTGAAATTGAAGATTTAATAAGAGATCTTTTTGTTAATGGCACTTTTTGAAAAAAGGTATTTTCATCGCCAAATGGAACAAGTCCGTTTTTCTTAAATTCATTTGCAACATAATCGGCTGCTACTGCAAAGCCTTCAGAACCAGTATCCCTTCCTTTTACTTCGTCGCTAGATAAATATTCAAGATGCTTAGAAAATTCGCTATACTGAATATTATTGGATACATAAAGAGCGTTTGTTGTCGACTCTTGAGCAACTATGGTAAAATATGAAAAGCTTATAATACTTGTGATAATTATCAATTTACTTTTAATCATTTTCTTTTTTTTAGATGTTAATTAGAATGCTTATTTACATTTAGGTTTAATATTTAGTTTAAATTTATTTAACTGTATACCGTTTCATTTTATATTATAAAGTTGATACGACGGATAGTTGTTTAATTAGTTACATTAAAATCAAAATTATTTTTTCTTTACCTGATATAAATCTACTCCTTTTCTTTTGCCTTTTAGCTTGATGTTTCCAAGATTTTTGAAGATAAATCCGTTTTTATCTATAAGCATATCGTATAAATCACCCGATATAAGCAATTTTTGTTTATACTCATTACACATGGACTCAATTCGTGCTGTAGCATTCAGTGTATCGCCATTATATGAAATATCTCTTCGGATTTGTCCAACTTGTAAAACCATTACATTCCCAACATGGATTCCTGCTTTAAATTTAGGGCTAATACCATATTTTCGTTGGTAATATCTTTCACGTTTGTTAATTACCTTATTAAAAGCATAAAAAGAGTTTAAACAATTATTATGCTTTAGTCCTGATTTTAAGTTCCATGATATTATAGCTCCGTCGCCAAGATATTGATAAATATCACCGTTATAATTATCTACCACCGACATATCGTTAAAAACGTCCTGAACTAAATGACTATACTTTCTGTGCATCAATTTTTCAGCTATATTAGTTGAGGCTTTCATATCTATGAACATAAAAATACGTTTTTGTTCACGTGGTTTGTTTAGCATCCCTAATACCCAGTTTCTGAAATTTCCCCTACCCACTTTTTTTATTACAGCTTTTAAAAAATTGATTAAAAAAGCAGATAAATAGAAATAAACCAAAAAACGAATAAAATTGATGTTTAGTTCAGGTAAATAATTTAATATTTGATTGTAATCTTTTTGGATGATAACTTTTAAAGGCAATTCCACCGCAATTAATATAATTACAAATGCCGAAATAAAATACAACGATGATTTTAGAAATATCATAAATCTTCGAGGGAAAAACCTCAAAACCCGATCGGTAAAAAGAATATCTAAAAAGGTAAATAATATTGATAAACTAATACTTAAAAATAGAATAATATAATATATCGAATCAGACTCTAATAAATTGAAATAATTTTTAAAAAATAATTCGTCGCCAGTTAAGAATATGTAAAACAGTAAACTACAATACCAAAAGGATAAATGAGAAAACAGATTTCTAAGGAATTTGTTATTACGAATTTGTATTTTTTCTACTGTAATCATGTATCCAAAGATAAACATTCACAGTAGTTTTTTGCTTTGTTATTTAAAGGATTAATTACATCTCGTTCATTTTGTCATTTTCAATTAAACTAGTAAGCATAACTGCGGGTATTTTATTTCCGTAATAATCTTTATCATCGAGTTTATAATTTAAGAGAGTTTTGCAATTTAACAAAAATGGAGGTTCATCTAAAAAAACACCTGAAGTGTTCTGGTTTTGAAGTCTAATGTACCCACTCGTAATTTTATCATCATTTTTATGAATGGGATTAAGAGGTATTTGTTCTGTAATAATTACATACTTATATTTCTTTGTTTTTCTGAGAATTTCAGAAATTTGTTCGTTATTTAGGTGTTGCAAGACTTGTCGAATAATGCATAAATCAGCTACTGGATACTTTTCACATTCAATTGCATCCATTTGTATAAATTTTATATTCTCATTAGTATATGAATTAGTGAGATGATCAATTAAACTTTTAACTATATCAGATCCTGTATATTTAACCTCTGATCGACTAAGAACAGATTTCATTACAGAAAAATCACCACAGCCTATCTCAAATATGCTTTTAATCTTAAATTCATTTATAAAACCCCGAAGAATCTCTATATATTTCTCAACATTAGAATCTATAGTTCCACATCCGGAACAATATTGTCTTCCATCTGGAGCTTTCCCCCACAGATTCTTATTATAAATTTCCGTAAAAATTTCTTCTGGTGATTTATTTCTGTTCTTTAAATGAAGGTAAAAACGAATAAACCATCTCGGCGCTAAATTTTTAAGAATATTTTTCATTGCTTTTATTTCTGCAAGCTGTTAGTAAGATTTGGCAATGATTCCGCCGCGATTCATTATCCACAATATGTTAATTAACGAATATAATATTTTGTTAGCAAACTACAAAACCCAGAATGTTTTAAAATGTATTTTGATGCTTTTAGTTTTTCTACATCAGAATTTCTACGTTTTTGTCAATCACTTTTATTTAAACTCTTGAACCGACTAACGAAAGAATTATAATTACCTAATAATTTTTCACTTGTTGTAAATTTTTCGCATTTTTCATCGAGAAGTTTATATTCCTTATAGAATTGATTTAGAAAATTATCCTTATCATTTTTCGTTTTCCAAAAATCAATAGTTACAAATCGTTTTAAGTTTGATGTGTCTTGATGAAGATCGGTAGCTATATAACCATCAGCTTTTTTAAATAACTTAACCCAGTCGCCATAAGGTCCATAGGCGCTATTAAATTCCGTCAAATACTCTTCCTTAACAATATATTCCCATATATAAACAAAAACCTCATTTATCATTTTTACATTTTCTACTGACAACACAATAACTTTGTTAGATTATATGAAGCGCATCGTTTATTATACAAAGTATTACAAACTATGTAGTAATTATTATTTAAATACATTTATTAAGCCCTTTGGATTATCATTCCAATGGTCTTTTCTTTATCATTCCTCCTTTTGCGTCCTTTATACTATGCATTACAATAAAAGCGTCTTTATCAATTTTATCGATTTCTGTATGTAACTTTGATAATTCCAATCGAGTTATTAATGTATAAACAATATCAGTCTCTTTTAATAGCTCACCTCTTTTCGCAAACCCCCTTTTCCCAGAGTATATTGTGCATCCTCGTCCCAATTTTTCAATTATTGCTAATCTAATTTCCTCGTTTCTATCAGATATAATCGTAACACCAATGTATTCCTCAACGCCAATAACTACAAAATCAACCGTTTTTGAAGCAGCCAAATACGTCAGAATCGCATATAAAGCAATTTCTATTGTAAAAACATACGCAGCTACTGAAAAAATCATTATGTTAAAAATTAAAATTATATCGCCTATTGTTAAAGATGTACGGCGACTAATAAAGACAGCCAACACTTCGGTTCCGTCAATAACGGCACCTCCTCTAATTGACAATCCAATGCCTAATCCTAAGAAAAACCCACCGAAAACAGCAATTAACAAACTGTCGTTGGTAATGGAAATGAAAGGGATTAGATGGACTGAAATTGCAAGTAAAATAATTGCAATTATACTTTTAATTGCGAATTGTTTACTTATAGTAGAAAAATCCATTATCAAAAAAGGAATATTAATTCCAATCAGTAATATTGAAAAGGAAATTCCCGTAAGTTCTGTTGTAATCAGTGATATTCCTGTAACACCGCCATCAATAAATGAATTGGGAAGTAAAAAACCTTTTAATCCAAAACTAGCAGATAATATTCCCAATAAAATTAAAAAACTATCGCGCACAATATGAATAAATTCAACTTTTACATTTTGAACTTCCTTTTCAAATTGATTTGATGAGGCTTTTTTATCCTTCTTTTTTAATTGATGCTTTACTGTTTCTACAATTAAATACTGAAAAATTGGATTCATTTTTTTGTTTGGATTAATTAATTGATGTGCAGCATATTAAAAATATTATTTGCGATTTTAGTCTTTGTTTAAAAAGAAAACGCGAATTGTGCAATCTATTTCATTATCGCCCTTTGAATAATGTTTGAAGATAGGAAAATGTTTGTGAACTACCAAACCTGCACGTTTTATGGAATTGCTATGTGTCCGTATATTATTTGTTTTCTTTGTTAATATTTAATATTTACATTGTTGGACTTAATACATGTTGTGCTTTTTTTAATTTTTCAGCGAGCTAAAAAACAACATTAATGTAACCAGTTACGTTTTTATTTGTATATTTGCGTAACCAGTTACATTAAATAATATGAATGAAGATTTTTTAAAAGAATTAGGACATATTGGTTTTACAGCCAGAATTAAAAGGATTAGTGATAAGCTGATTTACAGTGCACGAGAACATTATAGAACATTAAACCTTAACGTTGAGCCTAATTGGCACGTTCTGTTTCTTTTGCTCAAAAAAGAAAAACAACTTACAGTTACAGAAATAGCTAATCAATTACAATTTTCTCATCCCGCAGTTATTAAAATAGTCAACAAGATGAAAGAAAAGGGATATGTCGTAAGCTATACAGATAGTAAAGACAATAGAAAACAATTCATACAATTATCTAAAAAAGCAATTAAAGAATTGCCGCGATTTGAAACTGAATGGCTCAATATTCAAACTGTACTAGAAAAAATAGTTGATGATGATTTTTTAAAAAATCTAAATCAATTAGAGAAAAAGTTAAATGATAAAAGCTTTGTGGAAAGATATAAAGAACAAATCTTAAATTAAAAATCAATAAATAAAACCAATTGTATTATGGAAAAAAAATATGATTATAAACAACAGATGGACATTAAATTTAAACATCAAGAAGTAATAGATGTTTCAAAAATTGTTGATGAATGTCAAGAAAAGTGGTTTAATCAAACGCTTACTAAAATTAATAATAGTGTTGCTAGAATAGGTATTATCGAAGGAGAATATCATTGGCACAAGCATGAAAACGATGATGAATTTTTCTTTGTTTTAAGCGGTAAATTATACATTGATTTGGAAAATAAAACCATTGAGTTAAATCCTAATCAAGGTACTACTATTTCAAAGGGAGTTATGCATAAGCCAAGAGCACCTATAAAAACAGTAATACTAATGGTTGAAACGGTTTCCATTGACCCAATTGGAAACGACAACATTTAGAAAGAGAATCATAAAACCTAAAATCTATGTGTTAATAGTTAAAGTAAAAAGCCACTTCGAAAATGATAAAACTAAAAATATAATATATGAATCCACAAGAATACACTGTACGAAATGCTAAACCAAGCGAGTTTGAGGAAATTGGTAAATTAATGGTTCGGGTCTATTCACAATTAGAGGGATTTCCGAAAGCAACTGAGCAACCCGATTATTATAAAATGCTTGCTAACATTGGAGAACTAACAAAAAAACCAGCAACGGAGCTTTTGGTTGCCATTTCTCCCGAAGGAAAAATAAAAGGTGGCGTTATCTATTTTAGTGATATGGCATACTACGGTTCGGGAGGTTCAGCAACACAGGAAAAAAATGCTTCTGGATTTAGATTGTTAGCTGTAGAAACATCGACTAGAGGACAGGGTGTTGGTAAACTTTTGACGAATCAATGTATCAGAAAAGCAAAAACTTTAAGACAAAATCAAGTAGTTATTCATACAACAAAAGCGATGCAAACTGCATGGAAAATGTACGAGAAGATTGGTTTTAAAAGATCAGAAGATTTAGATTTTATGCAAGGTGAGCTTCCTGTATTTGGTTTTAGATTATTACTCTAATTTACTCAAATAGAAAAAATAACTGATTCAAACCACAAACAAAATTTTAAACAATAAAAAAAGAGGGTGTCCAAGAACGGATACCCTTTTTTCATTTAAAGTTCTATTAAATATGAATTTAGTCATCTCATTGTTTTGTTATATGCCTAATATTTAGTATATTAAGGCATGA
>JAQIBH010000010.1 GCA_027859205.1 Bacteroidales bacterium
GTTTTATAAGCTTCGGTTGATTCTTTTGAGAATTTATTATCTTCAAAGTTCAGAACAATCATTCTGGCAAATAGTGCAGCTTCGGAAGTTGGTAATTCGTTTCCATCAACCATGCACCCCGAAGTTATCTCTAATGTAATTGTTTTATTATCATTTGATTTTTGAGCCATTGTATACAGCTCTCCATCGTAACCTGTCTTGAAATTATGTGAAGCTTCACATAATTTCAATTATCCGAAGAAAGCTATTATGCGAAGTAAAACCTACAATACCGCTAAAACAAGCAATTATATCTTTGTTTACTTCGCATAATCTTACGCTATTTTATTTCCGATAGCCAGGTAAGAAGTCCAGTATTACTCGTCCAGTCCGGCAATTTATCTGTAATTATTTCAGGGTAAGCATTTTCAATAGCCTTCCGCTTCATTTCAGTATCTATTCGTGCATATATTTCGGTTGTTTTTAAGTCAACATGTCCTAAAAAGTCACGAATGTAAATCAGGTTAACCCCGGCTTGAAGTAAATGCATCGCTTTACTATGACGGAACATGTGAGGAGAAACTCTTTTAGGAATAGCAGTTGACACTTCTCTTGCCATATTTACATATTTCTCTAAAATATAAGCCACACCTCTTGGTGTTAGCTTTGTATTCTGACTATTTGTAAACAGGGGATGTTGTTTTTTCCAACCACTATTAAGGTTATTTTCCGCTAAATAGCATTGAAGTAATTTTGCTGTATTCTTCATTAAAGGTATCCTTCGTATTTTATTCCCTTTTCCAGTTAGAGTTATTATTGGAGTTGCATCGTCAATAATGTCCATTGGCCGAAGGTCGACAAGCTCTTGAACCCTTGCTCCTGTATCATACAGTAAACTAAGCATAGTCAAGTTTCTTCTTCCTTTTAAAGTGTTACTGTCAGGTTGCTGTAAAATAATTTTAATAGCGTCTGTTATTAAGTGTTCAATTACAGTTTTCCTGTTTTTCTTTATTGAGATAGAAATGACTTTTTGGTAGTGAAAAATACCGTCAGGTTCTTCGCATTGCGCATAGCGAAAAAATGAATGAATGGCAGCCAATCTTTGATTTCTTGTAGATATACTGCATTTCCTATGGTTCTCAAGCCAATTTAAGAAGTCTATTATTAGGTTATCCGTTAATTTTTCCAGATTCAGGTTCTCAATTCTAATATTCTTAACTTCACTACAGTACTTTAACAAAAGTTTAAATGTATCTCGATAAGAAAGAATAGTATTCTTACTTACATTCCTTTGTGCAACTAGATACTCTGATAGAAAACTACTTAGGTGTTGGGCAAAATTAGTTGGTTTCTTCATAACTTCCTCCTTTCAGTACTGGTATTATTTCTGAGTATTCTTTTTCGAGCCGGGATGTGATTTCAGGAAATACATCTGTTGTTAATCTTAAATAATAGGCGGTCTCGTTGAAATTACAGTGTCCTAAGTACACACGTAAAATTGGCAGGTATGCCATTAAATCTTTCCCTTCCATGACCCATTTCTTCAAACAATTAACGGCAAATGTGTGCCGAAAGTCATGGATTCTGGGACCAGATCCCCTTCCTAAATGTGGAATCTTGGCATTGCGTAGGATTATTCTAAAATTCTCATAAACTACACCATAGGCATATGGACGTTTGTTAATTGATGAAAAAAAGCAGTCATTTGAGCCTGACATATTATGAACTATATTGGAGTATACCTTACATTTTTTTGTAAGGTCGTCAGACATTGGTACTAACCTGTCGTTGTCATTTTTTGCAAGGTGTATATGCAGAACCCCTTTGATTAAATCAACATCTCTTATTTTAAGTTGTATTGCTTCTGAAACTCTTAATCCACAACTATAAATTAACCTAAATAGAATAGGTATTATTAAGTGGCGATTCTTATAATAACTATGTTTGGGCGTTTTGTCAGCAGCCCTGAAAAATCTTTTTAATTCATCACCCGTATAAATATATGGTGCATATTTTTCTGGAGGGGCAAAATAGTTTTTTGGCAAAATAAAAACATCTTTTATTCCGGAATCATACAAGAATACAGCAAATTGGCGAATTACTGTTGTGCGGGATTTTACAGTAGCTTGTTTTTCGTATGTTCTTTTAGAACACCACCCCATTACAATCTCCTTTGTAAGTTTGTTCTCAGGACTATGCCTTTCGAAGGTATATTTATCAAGTCCCTGCAATGCTAATTCTTCTGTAAGATATTTATAACCTAATGCATGTTTAAGTTTGATAAAATCCTGAATGTGCCTTTTAAAAGGGCCAGTATAACGATAACCTTTCATTTTTATTCCTCCTTAATTTGAATTGGACATTCTTTTAATTTTTTCATATCTACCTTCAAATAAATAGATGTAGAGTTACTGTCAACATGCCCTAATATATTAGAGATTGTGGTAAGTGGGGTATCTTTTTCCAGCAGCAAACTTGCTAATGTATGCCTCAAAGAATGCAACCCTATTTTCTCTTGGGCTGAAATCTTTATTTTAGCCCATTTCATGTATTTCTTTATCATTACATCAAGATGATAGCCATCGCTAAAAGGCAGGTATGGTGGAGTTAATCGAAAAAACAAATACGGAGACTCAAATTTTGGACGACCATATTTAAGGTAATCTATTATGGCCCACCCAACATCTTGCAGTAAAGGAAGGTTTACCATATTGCCTGTTTTTGATTGTTCTATAACGATATGCTTATTCTCCCAGTTAAAGTTTGCTAACTTCAAATTTTTAATGTCATTTGTCCGTAACCCAAGCCTACACGCTAATAAGATAATTGCATAATCACGCTTACCTACAGGGTTTCCCCGGTCAATAACTGAAATTAGTTTATTTATATCTTCAACAGACCAAATTTTTGGTATTCTTAATGTCTGTCGTACTTTGATGGTTGGAATATTTAAAGAATTGTCTGTCTTGTTCAACATCATCTTAAATGAGTACCTCGCAAATGCCCGTAATGACGTGAGAACCCGACCTATTGTCCCCTTGGTAAAACCTGCAAGTGTTTTTATGTAATCATTATATGAATTGATAGTAATATTATTAATGGTGGTAATACCTTTTGATTGCAAGTAATCCAATAATTTGGAAGAATCTGTGGTATAAGAAATAATTGTTGAGTTGGAGTAATTATTGTCAACGCAATCCTGTTTAAAGTCCTCAATGATTTTGGCATAGTCTGAGTTTAATAGTAATTTCTTATGCTTATTGTATCTTCGCAAAATACTACCGTGCAGTTGAAAATCACCTAACATTCTGACAATGCGTAAATTTTGCAACTCTGTTTTCGTTAGCTGCTTTTTGTCTTTATCTGTAAGATTAAATTTCTGTTCAATGAATTTTGCCCCTAATTCTTCTGAGTAATATAACTCATTGTTTTCTTTAGCAAAGGCTTTAAGCTGGTTCCACCTACATCGATAAAAGCTCATTGTCTTTTTTTTATACCCTAACCTTAATAGTTCAGCTTCCAATAAAATAAGAAGTTCTTCTAATTCTTTTTTTTCATAATCGTACATTTAAAAATTATTAATTGAGGCAATTTAGAAAAATATACTAGATATTATGAGAATAAAACCAAAGTAAATAAATTGTTAAACAGTTTGTTATGCTAATTACTTCGCATAATAGCTTTCTTCGGATAATTAAAAACATCAACCGTTTTTTTATCAATAGCATTGGTGTATTCTTTTAGGTAGTATAATGCATTTTTCCGTTGAGTCAATGATCGGGAAAACCCTTTATCAGTAGAATTAAGCAAGGATATTCCATTGTTTGGTTCTCCGAATAAATGCAGGAAAAAGTTTATATAGTTGGACTTTCCTGCGCCCTGGTCTCCAAATAGGAACAGGAATGGAAAAAAGCCTGTTAAACTTAATATATAATCACGAAACAAGGCTAAAGTAAGAAACGCAATTCCGATAGCTCCGTTGATACCATAGGCTTTATAAATTAAGTCACTCCACTCTTTAAAATTCAATGTTCCTTCCTTGTAAGTAAACTTTCTTTGACCGTTATAAGATTCATTCCTGATATTGGTATAAGAAAAAGGTGCAAGGTAATAGTTATGATTGCCACAATTTACAATCCCTAATTTGTCAGGGAATAACAATTGATTGTCACTTGTTATTATGGCATCAGCATAAGAATATATTTTAAATTCTTTTTGGTATCCTAATTGTGTTATCGCTTCAGCTCTTTGTTCATGGTCTTGTAGGAAAGCCAATATATATTCCAGCTGGGCTGTAAAACCAAAGAAAGAAAGTCCTTTTCCTGAAATACTCCTTATAATCTTCTTGAACTTTTCAAGATTTAATTCAGAGCTGAATAGTTCCATTACTACAATTTCACCTGTATTGCGTTGAAATTTAATTATTCTACGGCTGTCTTTTGTTCCGTCTGTTAAATGGTAAATAATTTCCATTAAGAAGTTAGAGAGCTTTTTCACAATAGGTTTTCCTTTTATGGTCTCTTTTGCATAATAACACCTATTTTCTTTGTAAAAGAAGTATTCTTCATTATCCTGTGTCTTGTTTTCACTATTCCCGTTTATGGGCTTGGAAAGAATATCTTCCCATATCAACTCGTAGTTATTTTTATCTTTCAGGAATTTGTCCAGTTCTCCAGAACACAATAAATCATTAGCATCTTTCTTTCCCGGTAATACCAGTTTTCTTACGGATTTAATATTAAAACGATTTGAAAGCAAGAAAGCTTTATAATAATCAAAGCATTTGTTGCCCGCATTATCGTTATCAAATGCCACTACCACATGTTTACCTGTTACATACCGCTGTAATACATTGGTATTTCTCACTTTATTTTCGGTTGAGAATAATGCAATACTTGAATATTCGGGCATGGATAGAGCATTGATAACACCTTCGTGTATATAAAGCGCATCCAAATCCGGCTTAAACAAAGCTGAATAAATACTTTCATTTAACTGACCTTTATTCAGTGCTTTGGGGTTTCTATTTTCATGTTCAATTAGTCTTTTATTTATTAGTTTTTCATCCGAATCAAAAAAAATGACAGCATGCTGAAGAGAATCGTAATAATAAGCATGCTTTGGTAATACCGTGGTATTTATATGCCTTTGCTCCAAGTAATTTGTAGCTTTCTGGATATTATTACACTTAATTGCATATACTGTTTTCTCAAATTGGTTAAGGATTGGTTTTACTAATTGGTTAGACATATCAGTCAGATAATTATTAGCCAGATATTTGATTGCTTTTTTATCATTCCATCCCGAATTAAGGTGCAATATGAAATCAATAGCTGACCCTTTTGTATCACAGGAAAAACACTTAAAATAATTGTCTTTTACATTTACATTAAAAGCCGAAGTGCGGTTTTTGCCACTGCCACTTCTACAAAAAGGACATTCGCTAAGAGTATTCCGTGCATTGAATTTCTTTTTTGTTTCTGATTCAATGATTGTTCGTATATCAATCTTCTTAATTTCCCCAATTATTTCCATAAAATTTAAAGATTTCTAAATCTCGTTCTGGATTTCTTCAATTGTTTTCTTTTTACCAGATTCTATCCATCTTAAAATCTCTACCTTTTTAAAAAGTAAACGTTTCCCTTTTTTATAGAATGGAATTGTTCGTGAAGAAGTACGTGTATAAATTGATGCAACAGATTCCTCGATGAAGTCTGCGACTTGTTGTACGTTCATAAACTCGTCATAATTTGAACTATTCTTCAGCTCTAGCACAGAGTGTAATCCGTTCAGACTTTTTTCTATGCTTTCAAGCTTCTCAAAAATGGGGGCAAATGGATTATTCATATTTCTTGATTTTTATTTTCACTTTAGCAAGATTACATCTTATGATATTTATTAATTGGTTAAATTTTGCCACAAGTAGTTATTTTTTTGTTTTAGTTTCCTCTTTTTGCTATAAGTGTTTATTAATACTAATTAATTTTTACTCTTACTTATATATAATTATCAGTGGCAAGTTTAGTTAATTCTAAAAAATCACTTTCTTGTATTGGAAAGTATAATACAGTAATGGGATGTAATTAATAGTAAAAGATAGAAAAGGATGGTTAAGGATAGTAAAAGAGAGTAAAGGATAGTAAAAGACTTTTCTAAATCAATAAGCAAAAACTCAAAGTAAAGATTTTAAGTCAGGGATTATCGGATAAAGTATCTATTAAAACAAAAAGCATACGTTTAAATATTTCTCGCACAATAAAAGCTCTTATGCAAAGTACATAAAGAGTATGTCACAAGTTCTTTTTTGTACTTTACATGCTTTTTTAAATGGTTTGATGACTTATTAAAAGCTATTAGAGTATATCTGAAGTGCTTTCTTAATGCTTTTAAGGAAGTCCCCGTTTTTTGAAACCTATATTTCGAATACTTTTAAAGAAAAATATAGAAATGGGCTTTATGTTTGAGTACTTTAAAATATTTGATTAATACTTATTCAAGAATTGACTTTTTTAAATATTGGGTTAATTGTAAGCTTAATTTATATAATATTTTAAGTGGTTTATTCTTATAGTTGGATATAAATAAAAAAGGCGTTTGTTGCCTTTTTAAAGGAATTGCAGGAAATTTTTATACAGTCAGGTTGTTAGGCAAAATGTTAGGCAATTAAAAAAGCAGCTACAATTTTAACGCTGTAACTGCTTGATTTTCTTGTGGGCCCACCTGGGCTCGAACCAGGGACCCCCTGATTATGAGTCAGGTGCTCTAACCAGCTGAGCTATGGGCCCGAAATTATCATTTTGTTGCAGAATACAGAAAAATTTCTGTCTGCTGAGCCCTACCTGCCGGCAGGCAGGTAGGGGCCCGATTTATCTTACGATAAATTTCGGATTGCAATATTAACGATTTGTTATTAATTACGCAATACTTTTTGAAAAAAAAGAGAAGAATTTATTTGTTTTTGCATCATCTTTTAAGTGTTATATTTTTTTAAGCTATTGAAGGTTTGATTTAAAGGATTGATGGAATATTGGATAAAAGGAGCGAAATAAATACCATCCACCCAATAATCCATAATTCCAGTATTTGCTTTTGTTTATAATTTTTTAAGAGTAGTCAAAAGTAAGTCAATAACATTGTGTACATTTTGATTAAATATTTCAAGTACAGCTTCCCAGGTAACTGGATTTTCATCTGTTTTCCAGCAATCATAGTCAGTGCTCATTGCAATGGCCGCATAAGGAATCCCTATTTCGTTAGCTAGAATTACTTCTGGTGCTGTCGACATATTAATAATATCGGCACCCCACATTCTATACATATTCGATTCTGCACGAGTCGAAAATCTTGGGCCCTCAATACTAATAACCGTACCTTTTTCATGAAATTTAAGTTTTAATTCATCTGCAGATTGAATCAGTAAATTCCTTAAATTTGAATCAAAAGGGTCAGCCATTGGAGTGTGTTTCATATCACCTGGTTTGAATTTTTCAAAAAATGTAGTTTTACGATGTTTCGTAAAATCAATAAATTGATCTAAAATTACCAGGTCACCTCGCCCTATTTCTTCACGTAAACTGCCACATGCTGTTGTTGCTAATATAAAATCGCAAGCTAGTTCTTTTAGAGCCCAGATATTCGCTCGATTATTAACTTGTGTTGGCGGAATAGTATGTTTTTTACCATGGCGCGATAAAATAACTACTTCTATTTCTCCAATTTTTCCTGTGCTTAGTTCTGAGCTCGGTTCTCCAAATGGAGTATCTACTTTTATTATTTTTGGTGATTTTAAAATATTGGGATCTTCTAAACCCGAACCACCTATTATTGCTGCTTTTGTCATATTTATAATTTTCTAAAATATTTTAACAGAATTTCTTCTGCCTTAACCAAGGATTCTCCATAGCTTACTATTCCTTCAGGATGTCCAGCCATAATAATTATTCCTCGATTTTTATTTATTAATTTTTGTATTTCCAATGCGATTTCGGGTGTTCCAAATTCTGCTTTTTCGCAAGTTGTTGGTAAATTATTTAAGTACTTGTTCCACATATTTTTATGATGAACATGTATAACTGCATTAACCTCTTTATTGCTTTCGTATATTGCGGCATGAGTTAATGATTCCGACGATGCTTTAGTTAAGCCTTCACAAAGAACATTGTTTTTAAGAATGTCATAATCTTTTATTAGAGAATAGTGCTTTTTTAAAAGATTTTTAATATTACCGCTTGCCGATCCAGAAATAATAAATTCATTTCTAATCTGTCGAATACTTATATTTCCAAAGCCAATTCCATCGGAATATGCTCCAATCAATCCTAACTTATAAAGTTTATCGCGACACGAATTTATTTGAATAAAATCACGATCTTTAAAGTCAAAGGCTTTTTTTCCCCAACTTAAATTAAATTTTATATATCCTTCGTCTGATTTATTCATTTTCGTATTTTATTTTAAAAGACGTCTTGCAAAAGAAAGAAGTTAGCATATTTCGACAAGCTCAATATGACAAATATTGTAATTCAGATTGTCACACTGAGCTTGTCGAAGTGTTTTAATCATATTCATTGTTTTATGATAAGCTTATTTTTTAAAATGTTCAATATCCTTTTTGTTGGCATTACAAACACCTTTTTCAGTAATTAATGCAGTAACATATTTGGCAGGAGTAACATCAAATCCATAATTAACAACAGGACTATTTTCGGGCATTATCCGCACTTTTGTAATTTTATTATTATGCCATCCTTCCACATATTTTACTTCTTCTTCATCACGCTGTTCAATAGGGATTTCTTTTACTCCATCATTTATTCCCCAGTCAATTGTAGATAAAGGCAAAGCAGCATAAAAAGGAATCCTATTATCGAAAGCTGCTAAAGCTTTTAAATATGTTCCAATTTTGTTTGCAACATCGCCATTTGCACTTGTTCTATCGCTTCCAACAATTACCATATCAACCATGCCTTTTTGCATTAATAAGCCACCTGTATTATCGGCAATGACGGTATGTGGAATTCCTTGTTGATCTAGCTCAAATGCGGTTAATCGTGCGCCTTGATTTCGAGGTCGAGTTTCATCAACCCAAACATGAATATTTATTCCTTTTTCGTGAGCCAAATAAATAGGAGCAGTTGCTGTTCCATAATCTACACAAGCAAGCCAACCAGCATTACAATGTGTTAAAATGTTTACAGTTTCGCCGTTTTTAGTTTTACTAATTTTCTCAATTAACGGAAATCCATTTTCTCCAATTAATCTGCAGTTTTCAATTTCATCGGCTTTTAATTGATTTGCAGTTTCAAAAGCAATCTTAATTTTTTCATTTAGTGATTTCGCAGATTTAATCTTTTCTAAAATCAAGTCGATCGCATACTTCAAGTTAACAGCTGTTGGCCTCGATGATTCTAAATATCGACTTAAATCTGTAATTTTCTGATCCAAATTCTCAGTATCATTTAAGCCTAATAAACCCAGATACAATCCATAAGCAGCAGTAACACCAATTAAAGGAGCGCCACGAACCCACATTTCTTTAATGGCCGTGAATGCATCTTCAATTGTTTTTAAGTCTTGTGTCTTGAATTTAAAAGGCAATAATCGTTGATCAATAATTTGAATAGTTTTAGGATCGTTTTCCTTAAGCCAGATTGTATGATAATGTTTTCCGTTTATGTTCATCGATTATGATTTTTGATAAAAGTAAGAAAAGATCAACGAATCTTGATAATTTTTATTTCAGTTTTGCCAAATAGTTTTTAAGAAAGATCTTGTTTTGGTAATACTATGAAATTGGAAATTAGAAAATTGGCTTTCACGCAATTTTTTTTACAAATTTCAAGTTTCAAATTTCAATTGCTTAAAATATTGATAAAATACCTATTTTTGCTTCTCAAATTATTTCAAATTTATGCAGAATAAATCTATAAAAAATATCATATTTGATTTAGGAGCCGTTATTATTAATATTAACCCGGATCTTACTACAAAAGCAATGAAAAAGCTTGGGTTTAATGAGTTTGAAAAAAGCTATTCTTTATTTAAACAAACGGATATATTTGATAGATTAGAAAAGGGTTTAATCGATTCCGAATATCTGAGAAATGAGTTGAGAAAGCATGCGAAGAATGAAATTACGGATCGGAGTTTTGATAAAGCCTGGGGTGAAATGTTACTTGATTTCCCGAAGGAACGAATTAATTTAATAAAAGAATTAGGGAAGAAGTATAATATTTATTTGTTAAGTAATACAAACGCCATACACTACAGACAGTACACTCAAGAGTTTATTGATCAATATGGATTTGAATTTAATAGTTTGTTTATGAAGGCATATTATTCTTTTCAAATTGGAAAGCGAAAGCCCGATGTTGATATTTTTGAATTTGCGATATCCGATAGTAAATTATTACCCGAAGAAACTTTGTTTATTGATGATTTACAGGTAAATATAGAATCAGCAAAAAGCATTGGCTTACAAACTATGTTAGTTGATATTGCAAATGGAGATGATATCGTGAACTTGCTAAATGGATTTTAGAATCCAAACTGATTTGATATCCGAACTTTCACGCAGACTATAAAGTTTTGTTAAGGCCTCAGTTTCATCAGTGAAAGAAAAAATAGCAATTCGAATAAGATTTTCTTCTGAACGAATTATTTCTGGATTGTAACCTTTATCTTTAAGTTTAGATGAAAATACCTCAGCATTTTCTAACTTTTTGAAACTTCCTGCTATAATATGAAACTCTGAATATTTCGGCTTAGGTGTTTCCTCGCCTGTCGGAAGAGCAGGCTTTTCGGGTTCTGTATAAAATAGGGCATCCTTTTTATCTGTATTCTCATCAATCGACTGATTAATTAATGCTTTTACACTATCAGCTTTTGCAATGCTATCCAGATTTTCTTCAAGAGTTTTAATTAGAATATTATTATTTGGTTCGATAAGGGTTTCTTCGTTAGATGAAATTAAACCGAAATCAGTGAATCCTTCAGTAAAAAACCAACTTAAAGTAACAAAACTTAAAAATACAAGTGTCGAAGCACCAATTATAATTAGTTTTTTAAATGATTTTTTTTGTTTGACAGGCTTCGTTTCGGCAACTTTAGCTTGCTGAGGTACAATTGGTTTTGTTTTTACACTTGTTAAACCAAATGAATCGCTTAGTAAGTTCGATTTTGTATCCTGTTTAAAAATAATTTCTTCTTTTTCATTTTGAGTTAAACTACCAATTTCGGGGAAATCAATATTTTCTCCTTTTTTTAATCTTGCTTTTAAATCTTTTACAAAATCCTCAAGATCCTTTATTGATTTCTGTTTATCAATATTTTCCTTTTTTGAAATAAACTCAATTAGTAGATTGTCGTGATAAGAATAAGTAGGATTAAATGATATTCTTTTTGAGGGTGGAATAAAACTATTCTCATTTACATCAAAAGCTGCAGGTTCATATTCAGATACAAATCCTCCCAAGCCAGGAATTATAACTCCTTGATTTGTAAACAATAATTCTTTTATGTAATCTTTTATTTTCAATGCAATTTTAAAATTGAAACAAATATATAGAAAATTCTGTTCCGACCAATAGCATTGAAAGCACTATTAATGAACATTTCATCAACGATTTTTCAATTTTTTAAATTATTGATTTCAAAATTATATGTTTAAATTAGCAAACCATTAAATATGAATTGAATATATGAATAAATTAATACTGGTTACAGGAGGTACAGGATATATTGGGTCACACACGGTAGTTGAATTAATGAATGTGGGTTTCGATGTTGTTATAATCGATGATCTATCTAATTCTGAAAAATCTGTTTTGGATGGTATCTCTGAAATAACCGGACGAAGACCTTATTTTGAGCAATTTGATATTTGCGATAAAGAAAAGTTGGATAACTTTTTCAAAGTTTACAAAAAGCTTGATGCTATAATTCATTTTGCTGCATTTAAAGCGGTGGGAGAATCAATCGAAAAACCACTAATGTACTATCAAAACAACCTTACAACTCTAACAAACTTATTGGAATGTATGGTAAATTACAATATTCCACATTTTGTTTTTTCTTCATCAGCAACCGTTTACGGACAACCCGATGAATTGCCGGTAACGGAAAAAGCTCCTTTTAAACCAGCCGATTCTCCTTATGGTAATACGAAACAAATTGCAGAAGATATTATTAGAGACACTGTTAAAGTAAATCCAGATTTAAACGCAATATCTTTGCGATATTTTAATCCTATTGGAGCTCATTCATCTGCTCTGATTGGAGAATTGCCAAGAGGTATTCCTAATAATTTAGTGCCGTTTATTACGCAAACCGCAATTGGGATCCGTGATGAGTTAAAAATTTTTGGAGATGATTATAATACTCCTGATGGTTCCGCTGTTCGTGATTATATTAATGTTGTTGATTTAGCAAAAGCACATGTTGTTTCTATAAAAAGAATGATTGAAAATAAGAATAAAAATAATTTGGAAGTATTTAATTTAGGAACAGGAACAGGCTCAACGGTTTTAGAAATTGTTAATGCATTTGAAAAGGTAAGCAACGAGAAATTAATATATAAAATTGTAGAAAGGCGATTAGGAGATGTTGAATCTGTTTACGCTGATACAAAATATGCTAACGAAGAATTAGGTTGGAAAGCCGAAATAGGATTAGAAGAAACTTTACTTTCCGCTTGGAACTGGGAGAGATATATACGAAATAAAAAATAACAAGATGACAAAAAAGACAATACTAATAACAGGTGGAGCAGGTTTTATAGGATCACATGTAGTAAAATTATTTGTAAATAAATATCCAGATTATAAAATAGTTAATCTTGATAAGCTTACATACGCAGGAAACCTTGAAAACTTAACTGATATTGAGAATGCTCCAAATTATGAATTTGTTAAAGGAGATATTGTGGATGATTCATTTGTTTTCGAATTATTCTCAAAATATCAATTTGATGGTGTAGTTCATTTAGCAGCGGAATCGCATGTTGATCGATCCATTGCAAATCCTAATGAGTTTATAAAAACGAATATTGTAGGAACGGTTAATTTGCTTAATGCAGCACGCAATATTTGGAATGATAATTTAACAGGGAAATTATTTTATCATATTTCAACCGATGAGGTTTATGGATCTTTAGGCGATGAGGGTTTATTTATCGAGGAAACATCTTATGATCCACGTAGTCCATATTCTGCTTCAAAAGCAAGTTCCGATCATTTGGTAAGGGCGTATTTCCATACTTTTAAATTACCTATAGTCATTACAAATTGTTCAAATAATTATGGTCCAAATCAGTTTCCTGAAAAATTAGTTCCTTTGGCGATTAATAACATAAAGAAGAATGTACCAATCCCTATTTATGGTAAAGGAGAAAACATTCGAGATTGGTTATTTGTTGAAGATCATGCAAATGCAATTGATTTAGTTTTTCATAAAGGAAATGTTGGCGAAACTTATAACATAGGCGGTAATAACGAATGGACAAATATTAGTCTTATTCATGCTCTTTGTAAAATTATGGACGAAAAGCTTGGGAGGGAAAAAGGTGAATCAGAACAATTAATAACATTTGTTAAAGATCGCGCCGGACATGATTTAAGATATGCTATTGATTCTTCTAAAATTCAAAATGAATTAGGTTGGGAGCCATCGCTGCAATTTGAAGAAGGATTGGATAAAACAGTGGATTGGTATTTAGCCAATTCAGAATGGTTAGAACATATTTTAAGTGGCGATTACGAAAAATATTACGAAGATCAATACAATAAAAGATAACAAAAAGGAGAGCTCCCGGTAGCTATCGGGATGCTCTCCTTTTTTAGAATATATTTTTTAGTTATTACTCCACGGTAACCGATTTAGCTAAGTTTCTTGGTTGATCTACATTGCAACTTCTAAGAACAGCAATATGATAAGATAATAGTTGCAAAGGAACAACGGTTAACAGTGCAGCTAATTCTTCTCGTGTTTCTGGAATTTCTAAAACATGATCAGCCATATCTCTAATTACTGTATCTCCTTCGCTCACAACGGCAATAACAATCCCTTTTCTTGCTTTTACCTCTTGAATATTGCTTACGATCTTGTCATATGATTTGTCTTTTGTTGCTAAAACAACAATTGGCATTTTTTCATCAATTAAAGCAATTGGACCGTGTTTCATTTCAGCAGCAGGATAACCTTCAGCATGAATGTACGAAATTTCTTTTAATTTAAGAGCTCCCTCTAAAGCAACAGGAAAAAGATATCCTCTTCCTAAATAAAGAAAATTAGTTGCATCTTTATATAAGGTGCTAATTTCTAAATATTTATCGTTGAATGTTAATATTTTTTCAATTTTAGCAGGAATATCATTTAACTCAGAGATAAGTTCTTTATATGTTTCTGGGCTTATTTGTTTCTTTTCAAATCCCAACATTATAGCCATCATAGTTAACACAGTAACCTGTGCTGTAAAAGCCTTTGTAGAAGCAACACCTATTTCAGGACCTGCATGTGTATAAACCCCACCATCAGTTTCTCTTGGAATGCTTGATCCCACCACATTACATATTCCTATAACAGTTGCTCCAGCTTGTTTAGCTAATTTTATTGCTGCTAAAGTATCTGCAGTTTCACCGCTTTGGCTAATCGCAATAATAACGTCATCTTCATTTATTATAGGATTTCGATATCTGAACTCTGAGGCATATTCTACTTCTACAGGAATTCTTGCTAAATCTTCAATTAAATATTCACCTACTAAACCTGCATGCCACGACGTGCCACAACCAATTATTAGAATTCTTTTAGCATTTAAAAGTTTTGGAAGAACGTGGTACAATCCACCTAAATGTATTTCATTTTTCTCAATCGACACTCTTCCTCTAAATGTATCTAATATTGATCTGGGTTGTTCAAAAATTTCCTTAAGCATAAAATGATCAAAACCATTTTTCTCAATTTCACCAATATCTAAATCAACTTGCTGAACTTTTGGAGTTAACTTGTCGTTTTTAATGGTTTTAAGCGTAAGACCATCTTTACCTACGATTGCAACATCATCATCATTAAGATATATAACACTCTTTGTATATTCAACAATGGGAGAAGCATCCGAGGCAATAAAATACTCTCCTTCACCAACACCAATAACTAAAGGGCTTCCTTTTCTTGCTGCAATTAATTTATCTGGTTCGTCTTTGCACATTATTGCTAATCCGTACGCTCCAACTACTTTTGACAAAGCTAATCTAACAGCTATTTCAGCACTTACACTTCCTTTTATATAAATATATTCTATAAGATTTACTAAAACTTCTGTATCAGTATCTGTTTGAAAAGTATATCCTCTGTTAATTAACTTATCTTTTAGTCTAGAGTAATTCTCAATTATTCCATTGTGTATAAGTACAAACTTTTCATTCATGGAAGTATGAGGATGGGAGTTGATGTCATTTGGTTCACCATGTGTTGCCCAACGAGTATGACCAATACCTATATTCCCTGAAATATCTTCATTAGAAATAGATTCTTCTAGGTCTGACACTTTCCCTTTTTTCTTAAAAACTTTAATCTGATTATTTAACAATGAGATTCCAGCTGAATCATAACCTCTATATTCAAGTCTTTTTAATCCATTGATAAGTATCGGATAAGCCTGCTTATCACCAATATATCCAACAATTCCGCACATTTTCTTTTAATGTTTTGTGTATGTAACTTTAAGTTTAATATTTTCGCTTGATTTTAAAATTACACGATGAGGAAAAAAAGATTTATTTATAATATTTAAGTATAAAGTAAGATCTTCAATATTTCCACTAAGTATGTTTGTTAAATATTTTGAAATAAAGAAACGGTAATAACCATTTTCATAATCATAAGAACCATCAGAGAGACCGCCTTCATAATCTTGAAGGCTATACAAAATACTATCGGTTCCTTCATATTCAAGATATAACATTTCCGGAGGATAAAATAGTTCAAAATTATCATCTTTAAAAACGGGAACCTGTAACTCTGCATGTAAAATAGAAAAAGAAGAATCTTCTTGCAACCAAGAATTAATGTTGGAAAAAGTAATTTTAGTGCTTACTCCATTAATACCTTGAAGAAATAGCATATCATCATCTATATTCTCATCATTTGTTAAATATTCATTAACTACGGAACTACTATAGTCATAAGAATATTTTGCAAATCCATGTGCGATATTGTCGACCGCTTCACTAGTTGGAAGTACATAAGTGAAGCTTAGCGAGTCACCATAATATAAAACGATTTTTGTATCAAGAGAGGTTAGATTCGCTGTTATAGCACCTCCAATTGGGTTGGATATTTCTGGAATTATTGCAATTCCCTTAAATGCAGATATAAAAGTTTCTTCATCTGTATAATCTGCTGCATTTGATGTTAACATACTTATAAAGTAATCGTTCAATGGGGTTTTCAATAAGGTGTCCCCGGAATAAGTACTAGAGCCAATAATATTTAACGTACTATAATAAGAATCAATGTTAGCATCAGACATATATAAATCATCGTCAATTTCAGACAATAATTCGTAAACATTAAAAGACACATTATTTAAGACATCGCCATAAATGGAATCAATAGCAATAAACAAAAAAGCAGAGTCAATAGTACTATAAACAATAGTATCATCGAACACTGTTGGAAGAAATTGTCCTGCATATTCACCCTTAAACATACCGAAATTATCATCATTAATAATTCCTAAAGAATAGTAAGATAAATTTGAAGTATAAATTGGCTCACTTTCAAAAACATTACCTGTAAAGGTTAAAGTTGTATCATATTCATATTCTATTTTATCACTATCTGGCAATAATTCTTCTCCAAGAGAACCCGTATCATTTTCACATGAAAATGTAATTATTAAAATAAAAATAGGGATTATACCTAAAAATAATTGTGTGATATTTTTAAGTTTGAGTTTTGTATTTTTGTTGTTCATAAGATTTTTATAGTATTTGGTCATAAAATTGTGAGTAAGCATCAATATATTCCTCTTCAGTTTTAAAATCAAGGTAAGGTTTTTGTGAATTTTTTATAAAACTTGAAATTTCAGGATTTATTGTCTCACTTCCTATAATTGTCGCATCGGACATTTCAATTGCCAGCTTACTCAAGTTAACGTAATTAGGATCTTTTAAAATCGACACATCATTTTTAGTAATGTTTTCATATAATAACTTATCCTTGAAATCCTTTTTTAAAGGCTTATTAAAATCATTATCATATACTGAATAAACAATTTTAGAATTTGCAAATAAAGGATCTTCATTATAAGCTTTTTTGATATATAAAGGTACAAGACTAGTGAACCACCCGTGACAATGTATTATATCTGGAGCCCAGCGTAATTTTTTTACGGTTTCAAGAACTCCACGTGCAAAGAAAATAGTTCGTTCGTCGTTATCATCAAAAGATATTCCGTTATCATCCTTTAACATAAATTTCCTTTGGAAGTAGTCTTCGTTATCAATAAAATATACCTGCATCCTTGCAGCTTGTATTGATGCAACTTTTATAATTAATGGATGATCAGTGTCGTTTATTATTAAATTCATACCTGAAAGACGAATAACCTCATGTAATTGATTGCGTCGTTCATTTATGGACCCATATTTAGGCATGAAAGTCCTAATTTCTTTCCCTCTCTCCTGTATGCCCTGTGGCAAGTGTCGTCCAATTAAAGACATCTTGTTTTCGGGTAAATATGGTGTAATTTCTTGCGAAATAAATAAAACCTTCGTATTTTCCATCTGGGAATTTAAATTAATATAAATCACTGCAAAATTAGTAAAAATAATATTAATCATCAACTAAATACTCAATCCTTAAACTTATCAAGCTTTTATATTGTTATTATTTCAAATATTGTTTTTACTTTGTCCGGCTAATTATTTCTACACATTTAATTTTTTATGAAAATTATTAAAAAAAGCAAAGAACTTTCAGATGAAGTAGCTTTTTTAAAAAGAAATGGCTCTAGTATTGGATTTGTTCCTACAATGGGCGCTTTGCATAATGGACATTTGTCTCTAATTGAGTATTCAAATTCTGATAATGATATCACAATAGTCAGTATTTTTGTTAATCCAACTCAGTTCAACGATAAAGGTGATTATAATAAATACCCAAGGATTTTAAAAAATGATTTAGAGAAGTTAAAAAACGTTAAATGTGATATTCTTTTTACTCCTTTAGAAAACGAAATGTATCCTACTAAAGATAAACGAGATTTTAATTTTGGGAATTTGGATAAAGTAATGGAAGGAGAACATCGTCCGGGACATTTTAGAGGTGTTGCATTAATTGTAAGTAAGTTTTTTGAAATAATAAATCCGGACAGGACATATTTTGGAGAAAAAGATTTCCAACAGTTTACTATAATTAAGCATTTGACAAAGCTATTAAATTTGAACATTGAGGTAATTTCTTGTCCGATATTAAGAGAAGATGATGGACTGGCAATGAGTTCTAGGAATATGTTATTAACACAAGAGCAAAGAGCAAATGTATCATTAATCTCAAAAACGCTATTTGAAGCTCAAGAAAATGTAAAATACATGAGTGTTTCGGAAACAAAGGATTGGGTAGTTGACACAATTAACAAAAATCCGTTTTTAGAGGTTGAATATTTTGAGATTGTTGACGAGATAAAACTGGAACCAATTAGTAATTGGAGTGATAAAAAAGAGAAAATTGGATGCATTGCGGTTCATGTAGGTGCAATCCGATTGATAGACAATATTAGATTTTATTCTTAACTTTGCATTAAATCTGAAGATTATTATGAATATTGAGGTTGTTAAGTCGAAAATACACAAGGTTACTGTAACCGAAGCAAATTTGCAATATGTTGGCAGTATAACAATTGATGAAGATTTAATGCAAGCTTCTAATATTATTGAAAACGAGAAAGTTCAGATTGTAAATATTAATAATGGTGAGAGGCTCGAAACTTATGTGATTAAAGGCAATAGAGGAACAGGTGAAATTTGTTTGAATGGACCTGCTGCTCGAAAAGCTACCGTTGGTGATATAATCATTATTATCTCGTATGCTTCAATGGACTTTGAAGAAGCCAAACGATTCAAGCCTGTTTTAATCTTTCCTGATACAGCAACAAATAAATTAGTTTAAATCATTGAAAAGGAAAATCATAAAAGTCATTAATTTTTTTCTCTTCTTATCCATAGGAATAGCTTTGCTATATCTTGCATTTAAAGGTGTTGCTTTGGATACTTTACTTGAGGATTTAAGAAACGCTAATTACTACTGGGTGGTTTTATCAATGTTTTTTGCTTTTATCGGATATGTTAGTAGAGCATACAGATGGAAATTATTAATAGAACCTTTAAACTACAATCCACCAGTTAAGAATGTTTTTTATGCATTAATGATTGGTTATTTATCTAATTTTGCTTTTCCTCGTATCGGGGAGATAAGTCGTTGTGGTTCATTAAGGAAATCGGATAAGATTCCAATGGATTCTTTAATTGGGACAGTTATTATTGAAAGAGCAATTGATATGATTGTTCTATTGATTTTGTTGTTTGTAGTATTTATTGCTAAAATAGAATCTTTTGGATTTTTCATTAAGGAAAACATTTTCATCCCACTATCAAAAAAGCTTATCAATACTGTTGATTTTTCTATTTACTATTGGTTGCTTATCGCAATTGTTTTATTTACTATAATAGTTTTGTTTTATTATTTTCGAAAACGATTCAAAAGAGTTAGAAGCGTTATTAAAATCCGAAAAATAATTCGAGGTGTAATTTCCGGTGTTAAAACGGTGACAAAAATGCGAAGTCGATCGGCATTTTTATTTCATACTGTATTAATTTGGTTTATGTATTTTTTAATGACCTATGTTGTTGTATTTTCAATTCCTGCAACCGAAAGCTTAAAACCTATCGACGGATTATTTTTACTAGCGATAGGAGGTTTAGGAATGGCAGCACCGGTTCAAGGAGGAATTGGAGCTTTCCACTGGATTGTTACAATGGCACTATCATTATATGGTATATCGCGTGCAGACGGGCTTGTTTTTGCAACAATTCAACATGAATCACAAGCTATTCTTGCAATTTCTTTAGGAGCAATTTCTATTTTGATGTTATTTATTAATTCCCGTCGGAAAAGAAAAAATAATCTTTAAATTTACTGATTAATCTTAAAAGGATATTTTATGGATAAATTGAATGTTATTCAATCTAAGATTATTGATATAAGCAAACTTGAATCATTTTTGACATATTGGAATTTAAAAAACCAAAAAATTGTTTTTACGAATGGTTGTTTCGACATCTTGCACAGAGGTCATGTTGAATATTTAGCACAAGCAGCTAGCAATGGCGACGTCTTGATAATTGGCTTAAATACAGACAGTTCTGTGAGAAGAATAAAAGGAGAAACACGCCCGGTTCAAGACGAATATGCAAGGGCAATTTTATTGGCATCTTTAAGTTTCGTTTCCGCAGTTGTTCTGTTCGACGATGATACTCCATATAATTTAATAAAAAGGATCCAGCCAGATGTATTAATAAAGGGGAGTGATTATAGTATTAAGGATATCGTTGGATCTGATATTGTTATAGCAAAAGGAGGCAAAGTAATCACTATTGATTTTGTTGAAGGCTATTCCACAACTTCTATAATTGAGAAATTGAAAAAGGAGTAAAATGGCAAAATCGAAAGCTGTATATTTTTGTAAGAAT
>JAQIBH010000046.1 GCA_027859205.1 Bacteroidales bacterium
ATATTAGAGTAAGTGATTTTAAAAATGGTTCTATTGATATTAATAATCTTAAATATCTTGACAAAGAAATATTTGATCAAATTAAGAAATATACTATTAGTTCTGAGGATATTTATATATCTATTGCAGGAACTATAGGCATAACAGGCACTGTGCCTAATGAATTAAATAACAAATCTTTAACAGAAAATGCTGCTAAAATTGTTTTAAAAAGTAAAAATAATACCCATCAATCTTTTATTTGTTTAATGTTAAATTCTGAAAATATAAAAGAACAAATTAAAAATAGAACAAACGCTTTAGGTGTTCCCAAATTGGCAATTAAACGAATAGAAACAATTGAAATACCTCTTCCAACTCTTAAAGAGCAGAGTTTAATTGTTTCAAAAATAGAAAAAATAGAAAATCAAATTACAGAGTTGGAGACAGTAATTCAATCAATTCCAAAAGAAAAAGAGTTGGTATTAAAAAAATATTTAGAATAAAAATCGTTATTAATGAATTTTTCAATAATAACTAACCAAATACTTGTTCTCGCTTTACTTGCAATGATTGGAGTTGTAGCTACAAAGTTAAAAGTTATAAGCGAGGAAATTAAAAACAGTATTGCTACAATAGTATTTAATATTACGCTTCCAGCTCTTATTATTACTTCTGTTTCTAATGTTGAGTTAAACAGAGAGATCCTTTATAACAGTCTTTTAGTATTTATTTTATCGCATATAGGAATAGTATTACTTTTTTTTAGTGGAAAAATATCTAGATCAGTATTAAAAATAAAAGGTAAAAAGGGCAATATTCATTTAATTCATACAATGCTTGGGAATGTTGCTTTTCTAGGCTACCCTTTATTCTCTGCATTATTTCCAGGTGGCGAAGGATTACTATATGCGGTAATTTTCCATCTTACTCAAGATATATACATATGGACAGTTGGGGTATTTGAATTTAATAATAGTAAAAATATAACATTTAAAGAGAGTTTAAAGCATTTAATAAATCCTAATACAGTTGCATTTGTAATTGGGATATTGATGCTTGCAGTTAGCTTTAAATTACCTGAATTTATCAATGTTCCGGCAACTGGTTTAGGTAAAACAACTATTTACTTAGCAATGCTATATATTGGAGCCGTTTTAGCACAAAACCCAATGATTACCGCTTTCAAAAAAAAGGAGATATACGCTCTTATTTTCAATAAAATGCTTTTTATTCCATTCATTTTACTGCTTATTATTAATCTTGCCACTTATTTATTTGATATTCAAATTGGAAATGTGGCTAAAACAGTTGTTGTAATGCAAACGGCCATGCCTTGTATGGCTATGGTTGTAGTCCTAGCTAAGAAATTTGGAAGTGATGATATTCATGCTACAGAAAACCTTTTCTTATCAACAATCATTTCCTTAGCAACTTTGCCGTTGATTTATTTAATCATTCAGATATTATAAATAGTATTGAGAAAGTTTGTGTTAACATTAAAGTACTTTTATCTCATATTTCAATTTCCTAAAAATATTCAATTTTAGAATAGGGTAAATCAACTTTATATCATCTATGTATTAGAAAACATAAAAAGTTAATAAAAATTTAGATTGTGATTGAGGCTTAGTTCTTAAACAGAGTGATTTAGATGAAACTTATGGTTGGTATATGGGTTTACCGACCAAGTTTAACATAATTTTGTAAAAAGAATTATATTTCTTTATTTTAATACAATAATTTGACAGCATCATATAAATGAATCTTTTAGATAAAAAGGCATTAAATAGAATATCAGAAGGTGATATTAAGCAGTTTGAGCTTGTATTTAAGGAATATTATGAAAGATTGTGTCATTTTGCAATAACATACGTTAAAAATGCAGAACAATCGGAAGGTGTAGTGCAAGATACTTTTTACAATATCTGGAAAAATCATAAAACATTAAATATAACAACATCGCTTAAATCGTACTTATATGCAGCTGTTCGAAATAACTGTTTACAAGAATTAAGAACACGTTCTTTGGATATAAAATATGAGAATTACTATAAATCTCATTTTGTAAATGAAAGTATTAGTCCGGCAGATGAATTAAATGCAAAAGAATTATCTAATGTAATTAATAAGGCACTAAATTCTTTACCTGAAAGATGTCGAGAAATATTTAAAATGAGTAGATACGAAGGCCTAAAATACCATGAAATTGCTGATAAGCTTTCAATTTCAATTAAAACCGTTGAAGCAAACATGGGTAAAGCTCTAAAACAATTTAGAATATATCTGAAAGATTATGCAGAGGCTGTTTAATAAATTATGAAAGGGGAATTTATGAAAACAAGTAATAATATAGAATACTGGGACTTAATAGCGAAGTATTATTCCGATGAATGCAATCAGCAGGAGATTGATGAATTATTAAAATGGAAAAATGAAAATATTGATAACCAAATATTATTTAATCAAATAAAAGAAGATTTAGAAATTATTAATTTAAATAAATCAATGAATAAAATAAATGTAGATTCGGCTTGGGATAAACTAAGGGACAGGATTCAGAAGGATGAACAAAATATGCCGATAATTGAGGAAGAAAAAAGTAGATTCGTTGCTTTTGCAGCAATATTGAAATATGCTGCAGCTGTTATTCTATTAATAAGTGTGGGATTCTTTTCCGCAAAAATTTATCAGAATATTACTGAGAAAAACGGAATGCTTGAATTTGCTTCGTTAAACGATCTTAGAAGGGAAATAGTTTTGCCAGATGGAAGTACGGTAATATTAAATATAAATAGTAAAATATCTTATCCAAATGCTTTTGCATTAAACGAACGAAGAATTGAACTCGACGGAGAAGCCTTCTTTGATGTTACTAAAGAATCTGAAAGGCCTTTTATTATTGAAACCAACGATGCTGAAGTTAAAGTTCTTGGAACATCATTTAATGTAAATGCAAGTATTCCAGGTCATAAAACAGAGGTTTTTGTTGAAACTGGTTTAGTACAGCTTTCAAGAAAAAGAAATGGAGACGAAAAAATCCTTATTAAGCCTGGTAATGTGGGTGTTTTAAGTACCAATATATTAACTAAAGAAAAAAATTATGACAAAAATATTGTTGCATGGAAAACCAAGGAAATAATTTTCTATGAAGATAACTTGAAAAATGTTATAGAAACCTTGAATAAAGTTTATAATTCTGATATTACATGTGAAAATCAAGATATTCTGAATTTAAGATATACTTCGACATTTAGAGATCAAGATATTGATTCAATACTAAATGTAATTTGCTTAACGTTTGATTTAAAGACTGAAAACCTTGATGACAGAATTATTCTCATAAAACATGGTAGTTAACACTAAAATTTACTGTATATTAAATTTTAAAAATATTCAGTAATTTATGTACAGCGGGACTAAAAATATTAAATATACCATGATTCTTTTAATCGGAGTCATGGTATTTATTTTTAAGCCCTTACAGCTTTTTTCTCAATCAAATTCGATATTAGATAGTATAATTACATATAAAGCAAGAAACGTTTCTTTATACCAAGGACTCAATGAAATAGGAGACATTGTAGGTTATGAATTTTCGTATAATGCAGATTTAATTATTTCGAGAGACCAGATAAAGGCAAACTATGAAAAAATACCTTTACGCGATTTGTTATCAAAATTCTTAAATGATACTTGCTTAACTTACTATGTTTCAGATAAACAAATTGTAATTCGCAAAAGGAATTTATTAAGCACACTATCTATTCTGTTTCTAACTTCCAATCCTGGTGAACTTTTACAGATAAACGGAATCATATACAAAAGAGAATCAGGAGAATCACTACCTTTTGCTAATATTTCACTTTTGGGAAAAAGTGTTGGAACAGTTTCAAATGATAATGGGAAATTTAATTTAAAAATATCCATCAATAATATCTTGGATACATTGGTAATTTCTTATATCGGTTATAAAAACAGTAATATCCCTGTAAATCAATTATCACTTAATGAAAATAAAATATATTTGGAAAAAGATAATTACCAAATTAAAGAAGTCATTATAAGAACACATAATGCAACTGCAATACTAGAATCATCTCTTGACAAGATAAAAGATAATTATTATACTGACCCTTATTATATTACATCATTTTACAGAGAGACAGTTACTAACAATAATGATTTAGTTGCCATAACAGAATCGATACTAAAAGTTTACAAAAGTCCTTATTTAGGAAGGTTTTCTGATCAAATAAAATTAGAAAAAAGTCGTAAAAAAGAGTTTTATACAAAAGAAGATACTTTTTCTTTAAAACTAAAAGGTGGATTGTATGCAAGCCTTTCTCTTGACCTCATAAAAAATCCTACTTATTTTCTTAATTCCAATTATTTTAATAGCTTTAATTACATACTTTCAAAAATTGTATATTTTAATAATACTTCAGCTTACGTAATCAAGTTTAAACCAAAATATTTTTTAGAAGAAAATTCACTTGAAGGGAATATCTATGTAAACACAGATAATTTAGCAATCGTTGCAGTTGAATTTAATATTACATCAGAAGCAATTGAAAAACTAGGAAGTAGTTTGGTAATACAAAAGGCATTTCGTACAAAGGTAAATCCTATCACTGTTAAATATCTTATAAGTTACAGAAAAGTTAACAATAAGTATTATATGAATCTTGCACGAGGGGAGTTGATATTTAAAGTTAAGCATAAAAGGAAATTATTTGCTGCAGATTTTAAAACTGTATTTGAATTTGCAGTAAACGATATTGATACAAATGATGTTAAGCGCTTTGATCGGGTTGAAACAATTTCTTCAAATGACGTTTTTATCGACGAGAATTTTCAATATGATAAAATGTTTTGGGGTGATTATAATTATATTAGTCCAAACGAAACTCTCGGACAGGCTTTAATTAGAATAAAGAAAAAACTTAAAAGTATAGAAACAGAATAAAAATTATTCTTTATCAATTAAATGGTAAAATCCTGCAATACCATTGCAATAACTTTAATTTCTATAAACTTTTTAATTGAATATTGAACACCGATTAACGAATATTGAATTATGAAGTGGCAGAACTAATAAGAATTAGTACTTAGATTTTCCATTCAGTTTTATACCTCATTATTCATCATTTCTTGTTCATTATTCGATATTCTGTTAATTCGAATTTCACTCGAAATTTTCTATAAAACTATGGATTTCTATCTATAGTGGTTTATTCATTCTTTTTAAATGCTCTCACCCAATCAACCTCCATATTACATGGAATCATAGGATTACCTTCCTGGCTTATACCTGAACTTAGAACAATATACATTGGCTCATCAGGAATTCCGGATGTTTGCTCATAAGCAACAATATCATTAATTCTCCATGTAAGCTTATCTTTTGTCCATTCCAATGAGTATATAAAGTACTCTTTAGAGAAATTCAATCCACCTAAAACTTTTTTATTTGCCTTAATATTTCCGTCACCATTCCAATAATTAGCAAATTCAAGCTTTGAGGAAGACTTTCTACCATATTTAAAAATGTCTATTTCGGGTGTAATTCTTTCTCCTAACAACCAAAATGCATGATGAACAGGATAGGAGTGATTTAATTTAATTTTTGCCTTAAATAAGCCATATTGCTGTCTAAAAGACTGCCCTGAATTAATCAAGCCGGAAGTATAATTAAAATCTTTAGGATAAAATCCTTGAGAAGGATCCCAAACTTTACCTTTCACGGTTTCTTGCTTGGTAACAATATGTAAATTATTATTTGAAAGTTCTAAATTATTATTAGTAAAAAACTGTTTTTCATTAAATTGTACATAATTGTCTTTAAGTAGATTTTCTCCCCAATAATAGCCACTCATCCACTTTTTATCATCTAGTTTATTTCCTTCGAAATTATCCTCGAAAGTTAGTTTCCACACATTTAAATTATCAAAATTGTTTTGTTTCTCTAATTTAAAATACCATTTTATTTTTTCCGAACTTTTAAGCTCCTTGTATTCTTCTGCTTGCTTAAATTCTTCAGATAACTTGAATTTATCTTTAATTAGTAAATATTTCTTTTCCTCATTAAATTCTTCTGAATTAATATAGGCTTCAAGCTCCTCAAAATCAGCAATCTCTTGTGATTCATTTAATTCAGTAAAAATCTTTAACTTTTCGGAGGCATTAAATTTAAAATACTGTTTAATTTCAGAAGATTTCTTTAGTGATTTATAATCCTGCAGTTTTTTAAATTCTTCAGTATTTACAAATTTTAGATTTTTTACTTCTTCAATATGAGATTTAAATTCGCTTGAATTTACTTCGTTTTCAATGCTAGCATATGATTCTATTTCTTCTGAACCATCAAGTTGCACATAGTTTTTATATTTTTCAGAATCTTTAAACTTAAAATAAGTTTTGATTCTTGATGATTTCTTGAGCTTCTCAAATTCCTTTAGCTTCTTAAATTCATCTAAATTTTCAGCTTTGAGTTCTTTTATCGCTTTTTTATGTTCTCCTGACTTAATAACATTTATCACGTTATCAAGCTCTGCTTTTTCAACAAATTCATCACCCTTCTTTACTTTCTTACTTAAAGCTTTAAGTTCTTTCTGTCGAGAAATTAATGAATTTAACTCAGAAGCTTTATCCTTTTTTTGTTTCTCTATATCTGCTTTTAGGGATTCAAAATTTATTGTTTTTATTTCATTTTTAAGGTCTATAAAACTTTGTAAATCATGAGACTTACTAAATTCGTCAAATTCGGATAATTGTTTTGATTCTTTTAAAGTAAAGAACCACTTATATTTTTTCTTTAATTCTTTGTATTTAGCATGTTTTTCTTTTATCTCCTTTGTTTTGTCATTCTTTTGCTGAACCAATAATTTTTTAAATTCTTCAAACTCCGGAGAAGTATAAAACTGATCAAGTTCCTGATAATTGGCAAGTTTTTCAGAATCTTTAAATAAATTATAATCTTTTAGTTCTTGTGAATCTTTAACCTGATAATAGGTTTTAATTCTCTTTGATTTTTTTTGTTCTTTATATCGCTTTTCCTTTTCGAATGATTCCGAGCCAGGATATTTTTTAGCGTTTATTTCTTTTTTTATATCTTCAAATTCCTTTGAAGTTACAAATGCATCAAGTTCTTTAAATCGAGATAATTCCTCCGATTCAGTGTAAGCAGTAAATTCTTCAAATTCTTGCTTGAGTTTATTCTCTTTCTCTTCTAGAACAGAAGTTTTGGGTATCATCCCAAGTTTTGCATATAACGAAAATTTTGCGCTCATAATACTTAATTTTTTGGCAATGGTTAAAGATATAAAAAAATCAGCAGATGTATTTACGAATTAATTGATTTCTTTGTTATCCTAATACCTTATTAAAAACAAAAAAAGGCTGACATTTATTGCCAGCCTCTTATATTATATTGATTTTTACTTAATTAATGTGCTTAAGTGCTTCCTCAGCGGCATCAATCATTGGATGAATTGAAATGCTCTCCCCAACTGATTTCTGCATCCATATTTCCGGTGTTACACGACCTATACTCCAGATTTTATCTACTTCATCAGAAAAATCTTTTCCTTCCAAATATTGTACTATTTGAAAATCAATTAAATGACCAAATGAATAATTTGCCAAGTACAATGGGCTTGCAATCATATGAGAATAAATTGCCAAAATAGGTTCATCGGTCGTTCCATACACTTCCGCAAAATATTTATTCCAAACTTCGTTTGCAATGTTTATAACTGCCACCTTAAGCTGTGTGGCATTAGAATCCGGATTTTCATATAACCATTTCCAAACTTTCATATCAACCATTGAAACTCCCATAATCTCAAACACCGACCAATAAAGATCAAGGTTTTCAAGATATTCTTTATCTATATTATCATTTTTAAAACCTAATAATTGTAAATCTCTTTTTTGGAAAATAAATGCTAATGCTTCTGTAAATGCTGTATTCGGAACTCCATTAATCATATAATAGTCAACATCATGCAATGAAATAGTTTGCTCAACATTATGCCCAAATTCGTGTACAGCAATATTATATCCTTTATAATCCATTCCTTTATCTGAAATACGAGTGCGTAAATGAGCATTTTCTGCTTTCATTTCAGCTCCCCATGCATGACCAGAACCTCTGGCTGCATCAACTGATACTTTTGAAGCAATAAATTCTGCTCGTTCGTTTTCCCATCCAAGTTTTTTAAGCATATTAACTAAATCAGCCTCAAAAGCCTTTGCATTTGGATATTTAGACTGAGTTTTTACATTTAATGATTCTTCTGAAATTGAGCTACGCGCTTTAAATCCATCATACCAAATATCATAAGGTTTTAAATCTCTTCCTAATCGCTTGCTAATTAATTTTCCTACTTCTTTAACTACCGGAGAGGATAAATACTCATCGAATAATTTCTCAACTTCTTCCTGAGAAATTTCTTTGGCTTCATCATCTGGAGAACTCTTAGCTCCAGAAAATGCTCTTTTTATAAAAGTATTATTATCTATATAGTATTCATCAGCAGCTTTATTAGCATTAAAATTATTTAATATTTGCTGATAGCGAGTGTCAGGTTCAGCAGTTAACTTGATTTCATTTCCTTCTTTATAAGTTTTATTCTCGAAAGGATTCCAATCATATTCGCCCGAATTAATTACTTCCTCTGGAATAGTTTGATTTATAATATGTTTCATCACAGAATAAATCATTTCTTGCTTTTCAATACCATTTTCCTTATTGGCATAGTTTGATTTTATTTCGTCGCGTAAGTTCCAGTGCGAAAGCAATACCATATCTTCTGGGAATAGTTTTTGATTTTCGTTATTTAATAAATGACCCATATAGATATTATACTCTGAAATATAAATTCCGGCATTCGTGTTAGCTAAAGATATGGCTTGAGATAATTCTGCAGGAACACGTGCAGTAAAAACATCTCCTAATCGAGCATATGCCCATTCCAAAGAACTCCAGTTTTTGCCCATTTCATTCTTTTCGTCTAATGAATAAGGAGGGAAGTTTAGGGCTATTACAAACGCTATTTTGTTTGCATAAAAATCATTTGAAAAATGAGCTTCTGGGCTGTACCCTGCAAACATAGCATCTATTTTATGGTAAGGGCCATTATCTTCATCCATGTTTTTATTTAAATCAAGCAAAATCTTATTTTGATGCCCCCACAAAGACTCAAGATTCTTCGATACTTTATTAAATACCATTTCTTTTTCGCTTGCATCTTTTATGTACTGTTTCAAACAGAATTCTTCAAATTCTGAAACCGTTCCATCAGATGCTCTCCATAAAGACGCGGCATGAGCAACTCCACGATTAATTTGATCATTGTTTTCTGAACCAAATTTTTCGATTAAGGCTTTTTGCGTTGTTACAATTGTCTGATCATCTATATTTTTCTGATCATTAATATTGTTATTTACCTCATTGTTTGTGCATTGTGTAAATACCATAACTGTTAAGGTTAAAATAATAAGAAAACTTTTTTTCATCATGATTGTATTATTATTTGAAATTAGTTTATATATTGAGTTCGTAAAATTAGTATTTAAATGATTTAATCAAAATCAATTAAATTAAAATAATTGTTATGGAAAGACAAGAGGATTTATTTGAAAGATATAAAAAAATAAGGGAAAGAACAGTTGAAATTTGTAAACCTTTGACAATTGAAGATTATGTAGTTCAACCTATCGAAGATGTTAGTCCGCCAAAGTGGCATTTAGGACATACAACATGGTTTTTTGATGTATTAGTTCTAGAGCCCAACCTTAAAAATTATCGATTTTATAACGAAAAGTATAATTATATTTTTAATAGTTACTATGAAAGTTTAGGAGAAAGAATCGTTCGTATTAATAGAGGGAATTTAACACGCCCAACAGTTGAAGAGATATTGCATTACCGAGAAATTATTGATGAGAATATTGAAATTCTTCTTTCTAAAAAAGTTGAGAATAAAATACTTGATATAATTGAATTAGGCATTAATCATGAGCAACAACATCAAGAGCTACTAATTACCGATATCAAATATATTCTAGGGCATAATCCATTATTCCCTTCATATAAACTTAAATACGATAAAACACTTGATGAACTTGCCAAAATTACTGAACCAAACTATTTAAAGGTAAACGAAGGATTATTTGAGGTTGGTTATAATGGCAATGATTTTCATTTTGATAATGAGGATAAAAAACATAAAGTATATTTGAATGGAGTACAATTCTCTGATATGTTAATAACGAATAAAGAATATGTGTCTTTTATTCAAGATAAGGCCTATAATCGTCATGAATTATGGTCGTCGGATGGTTGGGCCTGGGTTCAGCAAAACGGCATTAAATCACCTTTATATTGGCATTTAATTGAAAATAAGTTTTCCGAATATACTTTAACCAATGGATTACAAAAAATAAACCCTGATGCTCCGGTTACACACGTAAGTTATTACGAAGCAGATGCATTTGCCAGATGGAAAGAAATGAGATTACTTACCGAATTTGAATGGGAAGTTGCTGTAAATAAATATACGATGGAATTGGATTATAATCTTTCTAATTTTCAAGAAAATAATTTATTTCATCCTTTGGCTAGAAAAGAAAGTTCATACCAACTTATTGGGGATGTGTGGGAGTGGACAAACAGTGCATATTTGCCATATCCAAAATATAAACAAGCTAAGGGAGCTTTAGGTGAGTATAACGGTAAATTTATGATAAATCAAATGGTTTT
>JAQIBH010000023.1 GCA_027859205.1 Bacteroidales bacterium
AAATAAAAATTTAATTTAAAGTCAAAAAATTTAATATTTTTATTGATATATATCAACAGTGGGTTGATTTAAATAATTTTGTTTGAAAGTAATTTTTTGTTCAAAACATAAAAAAAACGCAAAACTAAATAGTTGCATTTTTCTACACACAATAGTTAATTATTTGTATTAAATTCTTGTTATAGATTTTGTTAGATAAACTCACAATAATTGCAATTTTACATTAAGTTAACCATATATACAAAAATAAATCTTAGTCGCTCATAGCAATATTTTGATGCTTCTTTTAAATATTTTTTTTGATTAGTATATAATTAACATTCCATTGACTAGTTTTGCTAAAATTGAATTCAAAAAGCATTTTTATTATCTATAATTATTTATATTTACTATTTATTAAGATTTTAAGAAATTAAAGTAGATTTTAAGATTCCCAATTTATAAAATGAAAAAGAAGATACAAAAGAAAAAACAAACTCAATTAGAAGATTTTATATTTCCTAACTGGACTCATCTCCAGAAATATTCAGTTTATATTGTTGTTCTAATTAGTATTGCAGCTTTTATAATTAGAGCTTATAGAATTGGCTATTTGACAGTATGGCTTGATGAATATATGCATATTATGCCAGCTTTAGATGTTTTAAAAGGCAATTCTATGAATCAAGGAGATATTAATGGAATTTTCTTAACATGGCTTATAACAGGTTTTTTTAAGCTCTTTGGAATAAGCGAAGGTGTAGCAAGAATACCAAGTATTTTATTAGGTACAGCGACTATTCCCTTGATTTATATCTTAGCAAAAAAACTCTATAATAATAGCATTGGTATAATATCTGCATTTCTTTATGCTTTTTCATTATATGTAATTTGTTGGTCACGATTAGCTAGAAATTATGCAAGTTTTGGATTTGCTTATATTCTTTTGATTATAGTTATTTGGTTAGTTTTTAATTCTGTTTCAAAAACGGATAAAAAGTCAAGCTTCCTTAATCGTAATGGTATTAACCAACAATTTTTAATAATATTTCCATTTGCTTTTATTTTTTCTTTCCTAAATCACCAACTCACATTCTTTTCAATATTTGGCTTAAGCTTCTATATTTTAACTACAGCAATACACAAAATTATAAAAAGAGAGCCAAAACCTTTTAGCAATTTGTATAGCATTTTATCATATTTTATTATAGCTGGGACAATTATATTTATTACACCCTACTTACTAGATTTATTTGCACGACCTGTTTTAAATATCCTACTACCAGAAAGAATAATCAATTTTATTTTACCTGATTGGGAGTTTATATTTGAACAATTAAAATCAGCAAACAAACTAAAAAGTTTTATGCTTTATTTTAATGTTTTTAAGAATGATTATACACACTTGTATTATTTGAGTGCATTAGGTGTAATTGCTTCCTTTTTTATCCCAAAAAAAAGAAAAGAAGCATTATTTATGTTTTCAATGTTTATTATTCCTCTATTTATGATGAGTTTTATATTTAGAGAACCTTGTACGCCTAACTATCTATATTACTTATACCCTATGTTTCTAATATACATAGCGATCTTTATTTATTTTCTATTTAATAAAATTTTCCCATTAATTTTCAAAGAAACTTTATTACAAAAAAAATGGTTTAATAATTTTTGTTTGCTAACAATATTAATCACATTATTTGTAGCAATTCCTAAAGATGAGATAAAATCATTATTAACAACTAAAACACATGGTCAAATTGTAAATAAATCACTTTTTCATAGTTCATTTACTAATTGGAAAGAACTTACAAAACAAGTTAAACCCTACGTTCAAGAACAAGATCTTGTATTTTCTACATGGCCTCAAGCTACCGATTTCTATTTACAAAGAGATAACTCGGTTAGGTTTAGACAAAGACGTTTTGATCCAATTCTACGAAAATATGTTAACAGAGAACCTTCCGAGAAAGGAAACTCTGGATATTCACTTGAAGATGTACAACGAACATTTAAAGAAAATAAAACAGGATGGTTGTTTGCTGATTTTTATTTCTATAATGTTTTAACAGATCCTCGAGCACGTGATTTTGCAATTCGAAATATGGATTATCATTTTAATCTTGGTAAAAATGGTGACATTAAAGTATTTAGTTGGGATCATAATCGTCCAAAGAAGAATCAAAACTCTCTTATTATTGAACTAGGAAAAAATGAAAAGAAAATAGCTTCAAAAGAATTAAAATTTACTGTCCAAAACATAAATGGTATTAATAAAGGAATTGTACTAATTATAGAAGCTGAAGGTGTAGATGCCCAGAATGAGGCATTTGTTGCAGTCAATGGGAAACAGGCTATTTTTACTACGTCAAATAATAGTAAACGTCAATTCTATCAGGTTTTCCTACAAAAATCTTGGTTAAAACAAGGTGAAAATATGATGCAGTTTTATTATAATGCACAGGTAATAGATTACCCAAAAGGCTTTGTAATATATAACATAAAATTCTTAAATCAATAAAATACAATGAAAATATTAATAACCGGTGTTGCTGGGTTTATAGGGTCTAATCTTGCCAATCAACTTTTAAAAAGAAATCACGAAATTGTTGGTATTGATAATTTAAGTTATGGAAGTCTAAATAATATTGAAGAAATAATATCGAATGACAAGTTTCAGTTTATTCAGGGAGATATTTGTAATCCATTATTATTAAAGGATATTAAAGCCGAATTAATAATTCATTTAGCATCACAAAAAATTCCACGATATTCTAGTGCATACAGAACATTGGAAGAAAATTCTATTATGCTTAAAAACATTGTAAATAAATGTCTTGCGGATAAATGTAAAATTTTATTTGCCTCAACTTCTGATGTTTATGGTAAAAATAAAGATCTCCCATTTAAGGAAGATTCAGATTTTGTTTTAGGAGACTCTACCGTAAAAAGATGGGCTTATGCATTATCAAAAATTTATGGAGAGCAATATATTATTGCAAATTCCGATGAGTTTGGATTAAACTATACCATTGTGCGATTCTTCGGCTCATATGGCACAAATCAAAATTTAACCTGGTGGGGAGGTCCTCAATCATTATTTATATCCAAAGCATTTAGAAATGAGGCTATTGAAATTCATGGAGATGGATTACAAACCAGAACTTTTACCTATATTGAAGATACAGTTGCGGCACTAATAAATTGTGTTGAGTCAAAAAAATCCGACAGGGAAATTTTTAATATTGCATCAAATCCGGAAGAGGAAATATCCATATTAAACTTAGGAAAACTAATTTGGAAATTAATAAATGGCGAAGGTAGTATTCCAAAAATCGTATTTATTCCGTATTCAAATTTTGGTAAATATGAGGATGTTCAAAGGAGAGTGCCGAACATTACTAAAATAAAAGAAAATGGGGTATCCAGTCATCGCCCGTAAAGTTTTAACTTTGCAGGATGAAATATCCAGCAAATCAAATGGAATTTGAAGAAATGTTTAAAACGGAACAAGAGTGCATCGATTATTTGG
>JAQIBH010000026.1 GCA_027859205.1 Bacteroidales bacterium
TTTCAGATTTGCAGTCACCCACAACACCCTTGCCAATCGCTAATGCTTCCTATCAACTCGGCGCATACAGAGACTTACACTCTGTCAGATTATTACCATGCCCGACATACTAAAAAAGGTAGTGTATATATAAAACACTACCTTTTATAAAATAAACATTCTATAAAACGTTTTTCATTTAAGTGTTTCAGAAATTATGATTTTTTATACTTACAATTGGTAATTTCTCATTTGGATCTATTAAAATCTTTTTAACGGGCTGTTCAGTTAACACGCTAAGTCTTGTTAACGAATCTTTTCCATTAATTGTTTTGATTAACATTTCTTCATTTTCAAATTGAAATCCTATCTCAACATTTGAGGCTAAAGCATTCCCTGTTTTTAAAATAGTGCATTCTGTATGAGAAGAATCTCCTTTTTGAATTAAATGCGCATCGGTAACATGATATCCTAAAGAATCGTTTGTATAATACCACTGATTAAAGAACCAACCCAAATCGCGATTTGATTTTTCCTCGCAAATATTTTTAAATATATCTAAAGTAACATTAACTCCCTGGTAGTTATTCAACATATGAGAAAACACCTTGCTAAAATTCGCTTCACCTATTTCATCTTCAAGTACTGTCAGTACAGCAAATGATTTACCGTGCTTAATTACATTATTCCAATCAAAATTCTGTTTTCTTAATGTATCAATTGCTTGCATCATGGTTGTATTGTATCCTTGTTTTACACCCCAACAATAATAATTCTTAAATCCGTTGTAGTTTTTAGCAACATTATACTTCCTTGCATATAATCTATCTGTATAAATGCCCATTGAAATACCAAACCATTGTGGATAATTCGTTGGATCTAGTATATAATTAAATCCCCAATACTGATGTCCTATCTCATGCGCAGTAATCCATTCGGCATGAGTTTGCGCATAATCTCCTTTTTGATCAATTCCCCTGTGCACTCCTACTACATTTGGACAAATCGGCCAACCTCCATAAGGCTTTGGATACCCGGAAACAATGGTTAATGTTTTACCAGGGTAAAAACCAATGGTATCCATATAAAATCGAATTACATTATCTGCATATTTTAACAATCTGTTACCCCAAATACTGTCCTCACTGAAATATAATGATTTGATTAGAATATCATTTACGGTAACTAATTCTTTAACAACAATTTCCTTAAATAAAACAACTCCATAATATGGAACCTGATTAACTGTTGTTGTCAACTGTTTATTACTGTTAACTATTTCTTCTTTAACAATATTCCCAGTAGCTGCAACTTCATAATCGGCTGGAATAATTATGTTTACATTATAGTTCGCTGAATTCTGGTAATGTGGATTAAATTGTCCATTTTCGAAATACTGCAGATCAGGTAAATGTTCTGAGAAAAATAACATTGTTTTATCGTCTCTCAAATTTTCCTCGCTAATGGTGTTAAATTCAAGTTCGATATTAAGTTTTTGACTTGGTTTAATAGGGTTTTCAGGGGTTAAAATAAATCCGTCGAAATCATGAGTGTCAGTAGTTACATACCGAAATTCGCATTTCATGTGATCAATTTGTGCACTCTTTATTTGCGAATTAGTAGAATCAATGAGAAAGTGGAATGGGATTTCTGATAAACCTTGGATTGAGTTATTTGCCCACTCAATATTCATTAAGCAGCTAAACCAATTCAAAGATGAATCAAATTTCATTTCTACCTTATAGTTTGTTTCAAGAGGTTCACTCTTATTACAACTTGTACTAATAAATCCTAACAGGATTAGTACAAAAATAACTGATATATTATTTTTAGTTTTCATAATTTAGGATTATTTGGTTTTTCATTTAACAGACGTGTTTGATGACGAAATGATGCATCTAGACAATCTCTTTAAAGACTGGATCATAGAAGCAGCAAGGATTTCTGTCACACTAATTCAAAATTATGAATCTAAAATTAACCCATTTAATCCTTAAAAACTATTTCATATATAAATCATATTTGAAGTTTGAATATCTAATACCAAAAACTGAATGAAGAATGCTCAACACTTCGTAATTCTAACTTCGATGTTCATTATTCATTATTTTTTTATAAAAAAAAAAGAGCATCGATTTCTCTTAGTACTCAGTAGCACCACCAAGACCCAGCATTATCTGCTGATTGCTTGTTAGCGGCTGGTATTATTTATTGTTTTCCAATACAGTAGTAATAGGCTTTAATGAAGAACTCTCTCTTTTTCACTTCTGTCAATTCCTTTTTCATCATAAGGTATAATTCTAAGCTGTTTTGATGACCTTCGTATGTTCCACCGTATCTTTTTGCAAGAAATATGGTAAATGGATTTAAACGAGCATGCCAACCTGTAGCCAATTGCATATCACCAATAATAATTTCCCCTTGTTTCTTAACATTAGAGAGTAAATTATAGTATGCTGTTTTATACTCTGGAATTATTGACATTCCTAAAGTACAGACACCAACATCAGCTTTTATATCAAGTTTGTCCTCATATTTGGTTATGTCAGCTTCTATTAACTCGATATTTTCCCAATTATTTTTTCTAATTTTTTCCTTCGCTTTTTTTAGCATTTCAGTGGAAAAATCAACACCAATAATTTTACCATTTTTACCAATTTTCCTTAAAATATGAGGGAAATCCAAACCTGTTCCACAGCAGAATACTAAAACACAATCTCCATTTTTCAAAGACGAATCGTTAAATGCTTTCCTTTTCATTCTTGCAAAGAAGTGGTTCATTGATAAATCATATTTTTTAGCTACTTTACCTTCGTAAATTTCCTTGATTTTTTGTGCTTTGAAACTCATTTTAATATCCCTTTATTATTTTAAATAATATCGGCGTAAATTCCGATTGTAATTTCATTTTTTTGGGCTTGCCGCTAATATTCCCGCAATAACAGTAGCGAGGGTTTCCGCCTTGTTTCATTGTCCTCGTTAATGAAGTTTAAAGATAGTAATTTTTATAATTAATTTTACAAAATGACATTTCTCACTAGCCAGGAATATGAACAATATGTTTATCGTTTTTATTTAAACGATGATGGTTCTTTTATGGTCGACGTTTTCGAAGAAGATAAACACCTACAACGCCGCACCCACAAAACTCGCGAAGAAATACTCGAAAAATGCTGCAAGCATTTCCCATATCTTGAAAAAATTATTTAGCGTTTCCTTTTTTATTTTTTAATGATAACCCTAAACTGGAAATATCATGCCAAAGCTCAACCACAAATCTATGGAAATCAACATCTTTCCTATTTACCTTATTTAATTCTCTTTTTGACGCATTGCTGTTGAAGTAAAGCGTTTCATTTTTAGCAATTTTTTCTGCGCGTTCAATTGATAAATAGACTATATTGAAGTTATAATCGCTATATCCTTTTATTTTATCTAATTCTTGTAAGATATTCTTTACGTCTAAATTATTAAACCACTCTTGCATAACCTTGTAATCCATAATTCTTTATTTATTAATTAAACTCAAATATACGAAATAAATTGCCTGCCGTTTTGAAGGTTTCAACTTGAAAATAATTAACCAATTTTAGTTATAATAATGCTTTTAAAGCCTGAGTTACATGAGATTATTTGTAGGAAGGTAAGACAAAACAGCCGGCTAAGGGTTTTTTTACTCCTTTCAGTCGTGAGAAAAGTTCTTTGCTTTGTTTCCTTTTATCTATGAAAAAGAAATGAACATATTACAAGGTTAGTAAATTTTGACGCACACTTTAGAGATTCCCGCCTACGCGGGAATGACAAAAAAAAACACAAAAAAAGAGCCTCGATTTCTCGAAGCTCCCTTTGGCAACACCTGACACCATTACTATCTATTTTTATCCTACAGATCGAGTAAATAAATTCGAATTACGAATAATGATTAACGAATAACGAATGATGAAGTTTAAAAATCACTTCGATATTCTAAATTGGACATTTGACATTCGTTATTCCTGAAAAATAAAAAGAGCTTCGATTTCTCGAAGCTCTCTGTGGTGCCACCTGGAATTGAACCAGGGACACATGGATTTTCAGTCCATTGCTCTACCAACTGAGCTATGGCACCTTTTTTGCTCAATTCGAGTGCAAATATAGGTGAAAAAATCCTTTTACAAAATATTTTTTTATAATTTTTAAAAAATCTTGAACATCCTAAATCTTTACTTGTTTTAGTATTTTGATTGCTAGTTTTTTATACTTTTGCAGCATATACAAAATTTGTGATGAAGTACGAGAATTATACACTGGAGAACGGAATACGAATCATTCATTTACATTCTAAATCTGCAGTTGGGCATTGTGGTTTAATTATTCATGCAGGATCGCGCGACGAGGATGCGCATGAGCATGGAATGGCTCATTTTATCGAGCATGCTATATTTAAAGGAACAAAAAAACGAAAAGCTTATCATATCCTAAGTAGACTAGAAGATGTTGGTGGCGAAATAAACGCTTATACAAGCAAAGAAGAAACTACGATTCATACATCGTTTTTAAAGGATGACTACGAAAGAGCTATTGAGCTTATTTCGGACATCACATTTAATTCTACTTTCCCTGGTAAAGAACTTACTCGTGAAAAAGAAGTCATTATTGAAGAAATTAATTCATATAAAGACGATCCGGCAGAATTAATTTTTGATGAGTTTGAAGAGTTAATATTTAAAAATCAGCCTTTAGGGAAAAATATTTTAGGGAATCCAAAAGATCTACGACGATTTACTAAAAAGGATATAGAATCGTTTATATCAAAAAATTACAATACCAATGAAATGGTTTTTTGTTCTGTGGGAGATATCTCATTTACAAAAATTAAAAAGCTAGTGAATAAATATTTCGGTCAGATTGAGTCGAATCCAAGGATAAACCAAAGAGCTCGTATAGATAATTATATTCCCGAAATAAAAATCATAAAAAAGAATACACACCAGACTCATTGCATTATTGGTAACGTTGCTTATAATTCACATGATAAGAAAAAAGTTGCAATGATATTATTGGACAATATGTTAGGTGGTCCAGGACTAAATTCGAGATTAAGTCTATTACTTCGCGAAAAATATGGATATGCTTATCATGTAGAATCTAATTATTCTGCATATTCAGATACGGGGATTTTTTCTATATATTTTGGTACCGACAAAGAAAATTACACAAAGTGTGTAAAACTCATTAAAAAAGAATTTGAATTATTACGAACTAAGAAATTAGGAATAGTACAGCTTAAAAAAGCCAAACGTCAATTATTTGGGCAAATTGCCATTGGTTCAGATAATAACGCCAGTTTATTATTAGCAATGGGTAAAAGCTTTCTGATTTTTAATAAAGTTGATGATTTAGAAAGAATCAAAGAAAAAATAGAAGCTATAACAGTTGAGGATATCAATGAAATTGCCAATGAGGTTTTAGATATTGATAAAATGTCGATGTTGGTTTATCAATAAAATATTAGTATGTCATTCCGGGCGTAGACCCGGAATCCCTTTTTAACAGATTCCCGCCTGCGCGGGAATGACAAATAAAATTATTAAAATGTCCAACTTCTATAATAATATGAAAGAATACATATTGGAACATTCCGACAAGGAAGATCCGATTTTAGCTGAATTAACTCGCGAAACGAATTTAAAAATTCTTAATCCTAGAATGCTTTCAGGTCATTTGCAAGGTAAAGTTCTTGAAATGATTAGCAAAATGATTAATCCTGAAAAAATCCTTGAACTAGGTACTTTCACAGGATATTCTGCTATTTGTCTAGCTAAAGGATTAAAAGAAAATGGCATACTTCATACCATCGAAATAAATGATGAGCTAGAAGATATTATTTCGAAATATTTACAGAAATCAGGATTAGAAAATAAAATTAAACCACATTTTGGCGATGCTCGGAAAATCATTCCCCAAATTAACGAACAATTCAATTTAGTTTTTATTGATGCAGATAAAAGAGAATATCTTGAATATTATAAAATCATTTTGGATTATATAAAACCCGGAGGATTTATTTTAGCCGACAATGTATTATGGGGTGGTAAAGTATTTGAGCAAGAATCCCCCGAAGATTTGCATACTAAAGGCATTATTGAATTCAATGATTTCATTAAAAACGATGACCGAATTGAGAAAGTTATCCTGCCTTTAAGAGATGGTTTGACGCTAATTAGGAAAAAATAAAATTCAATCCTGATTTTAACTAAATTATACGTTTATATTTTAAATACCTCATGAAAACATCCTGTTTATGGGATAATATTAGTTTAAATCATTTATGTATATTTGGCGCTTAATCTTTTCGCAAAAAAATAATCTATGAATTCATTTATTTCTCCTGACAATCATATCACAATATTTTTTATAATAGCAGGAGCTGCTGCATTTGGTATTTATTCTGAACACAAGAAATGGTTTGGAAAATTATCAGGAATTTTGGTTACAATGATATCAATGTCAATTTTATCAATGACGGGTATTGTTCCGGTTGCCTCAAATCCAAATATTAAAGTTGATGTCTATAACATGGTATTTTCTTATTTTATACCTGTATCAATCCCACTTTTACTTTTTAGTTCTAATATCATTAAAATTGTTAAGGAAAGCGGTAAATTACTTGTTGCATATATTCTTGGAGCCATCGGGATTATATTAGGAAGCTTTATTGCTTATGGAATTTTTGATTTAGGTGAATATTCAGGTAAAACAGCTGGTGTTATAACCTCTACTTTAATTGGGGGGAGTGTAAATTTTATAGCAACTGCCGAAATTTTGAATTTCAGCACAAATCCATTATTTACGGCCACGATTGCTGTTGATAATTTTGTAGCAAACTTATATACCTTGCTAATGTTCTTGATTCCTTCTCTTGCTTTCCTATCTCGATTTTTTGTTAAACCTAAAAAGGAGAACAGCTCTGATCTACCAACTAAAGAAGAAAAAACCAGCTTTCCCATAACAATTGAAAGAATTGCGGTTTCTGTTTTTATTGCTGCTTTAATTGCAGGTTTAGGGAAATTAATAGCACCCCTTTTACAAAATTTATTTCATACAGAATTAAATTTAAGTATACTGATAATTACTGTTCTTGCAATTCTTGCAGCTAACTTTTTCCCGAAAAGGTTGCAATCTCTTGAAAATACTGCTTTTTCGATAGGTTTGTGGATGATGTATATATTCTTAGCTGTTATTGGCGCTGCAACAAATATACAGGACATTTTTGGTATCGGATTAAACTTGTTATGGTTCTACCTGACAATAATGTTATTTCATTTTTTGTTTATGCTTGCTTTGGCAAAATTATTTAAGCTAGATGTTTACGAAGTAGTAATTTCTTCTGCCGCAAATATAATGGGTCCTTCAGTAGCTGCACCAATGGCTGCATCAATGGGACAAAAAAACCTCGTTACACCCGGAATTCTTGTTGGTATTTTAGGATATATAATTGGAACTTTTATTGGTGTTTCAATAGCCATGCTATTAACTTAAAACCTGAAAAAAATTATATTTTCTAAATATAATTAATGGAATTAGCATTGATCCTTTCTTTTGATACTCTTTGTAATTCTTGGATCATAAAATAAAAAGTTAGCGATGAATTAGTAATGTTTTGAATATATTGGCAAAAGATTATAGATGATGCGCCTTTTTGAATAGATTTTTATCTAAGAATAATAGACTGAAGAGCTTTAACCCAATCGTCACCATCATTCAAACTTTCAACGAGTTGTAAATGCTCTCCTCCGTTTGCTATAAATAATTGCTTGTAATCATCGCCAATTTCTACAATTGTTTCAAGGCAATCCGTAACAAATGAAGGGCTAACAACAAGTAGTTTTTTATTACCTTCCCGAGCTTTTTGAATTATAACTTCATCGGTAAAAGGAGTTAACCATTTTTTTGTAAAACGAGATTGGAAACAAACTGTATACTGATTCTTAGATAATTCGAGACTTTTTGCTAGTAACCTCGTTGTAGCATAACAAGTCGCGTGATAGCAATACTTATTATTATCATTAATTTCGTTTGAACAATTGAACTCTTCACAATCCAATTTATCATGACTATCAAATACTTGTTTTAAAGGTAAGCCATGATAGCTAAATAGAATATGATCATAATTGTCTATAAGGTAAGTTTTAATATTATTTGAAAAGGCTTTAATAAATCCTTGATTATCATAAAATTGATTAAGTATTTTAATCTTTGGAATAGTATTCCATTTCCTAATTAGTTTAAATAAGTAATCAATAGCAGTTCCGGTGGTAGCCGAAGCATATTGCGGGAAAAGAGGTAAAACAATAATTTCCTTTAAATTATCCTTTTCCAATTTATCAATAACAAGTTTTAACGAAGGTTTACCATATCTCATTCCTAAATAAACACTATAGTCATCACCTAGTTGTTTTTGAAGTTTCTTTTGTATTTCAACAGAATAATAGAGCAAAGGAGATCCATTTTCAGTCCATAATTTTTGGTATAATTTCCTGGATCTTGGAGCTCTAAATGGAACTATTAATCCATTTACTAATATTTTTTTCGCTATAGAAGGTAAATTTATAACTCTTTTATCACCTAAAAACTGAGATAAGTATTTTTGGACTGAAAATAAACTAGTACTTTCTGGTGTACCAACATTAATTAATAACACACCCCTTTTACTCAAAGCGTCTGATTTTTTGTTTCTAGTCTATAATTATATAAGATTTTACCTGAAAATTGTCCTGCAATAAAAACAAAGACAAATATGATTAAAATACTCCATTTGAATTCAATTTTTGCCATGTATCTTAACAATATTGAGATAATAACTGGGACATGGATAGATAAAAACCAGTTTAATGAAAATCTTTTCTGGCTCTTTCTCCAAAAGCCAAAAGGTATATTAATTATAAAAACAATAAATGCTAATAAAGCTACAATCATATAAAATTTATTTATTTATCACGCTATTAGCCATTTGTTTTCCTTGTGTAATTCTGTCTGCCATTCCAATACCATTGCGCATATTTCCACCAAGTATTAATCCCGGATACTTAGATTGTAATTGATTAATTGCTTCAAACCGTTCTCCACTATCAACACCGTATTGTGGTATTGCTTTATTATGTCTAATTATTTTAAATAATTCTGGATTGAACTCATCAATTTGCATTAGTTCTTTTACTTCTTTCTCAACTAATTCTCTTACTTCTTCATCACTTAAATCAACTAATTCATCTCTTCTTACTCCGCCAATAAACAAAGTTAGTAATGCTCCATTTTTAGGTGCACGATTCTTTAATAGTGTCGAAAGAAAAAGTACACCAAGTATATCTCTTTTTTCTTTATGAGGTATTAAACCTCCAAATCCGTCAAGAGGAAATCCGTTCCAATTTTCAAAACCCAAAATAACTTCAATAACCCTTGCATAATAAAGTGAGGTTAATTTTTTAAGTTCATTTTCATCAATAAATGGAAGCATTTCAGGTAATGCGAATGCTCCTGTTGTTGTTATTACATTATTTGCAATAAATTCTTTGGTTTTTCCATTTATAGAAACAGAAATATTATATTTCCCATTTTCAGGCTTTATTACAAGCTGATTTGAATTAAAATAAAAATTATTTTCACCAATTGATTTATATAGAGCATTTGTTAATGATGATAATCCTCCTTTGGTAGAAAAGACCTTGCGTGTTGCCTTTTTTGCCTCTTCGTCTTTCTTTTCAAATTTTTTCTTTACCGCACCGCCAATAAAACTACCATAATCTTGCTCCAAATTATACAATTTTGGTAAAGCATATTTTGGCACAAGTATACTTGGATCTCCAGAATATACACCAAGGATGAACGGATCAATAGCATAATCAAGAAGACTTTGTCCTAATCTACGTTTAACTAAATCAGCTAAGCTCTCATGTGGGTTTGTACCTTTTGACCTAAAAGGTTCTCCTAATAATCTAAATTTATCTTTTAATGAGAATAGAGGTGTTTTAATTCCCGCAAAAAGACCCGAAGGCAATGCTTCCCATTTCGAATTTTTAAGAATATATCTTTTGTCAACTTCATCATTTGCAATTTCAAGCTCACAAAGATCTTTCAACTCTTCAAAAAGATCAGCAACTTCAGGTGTTCCAACTATTCCTGTGTTTGGACCTTCTTCATATGTAAAACCATTTTGTGTGGCCGTATTTATTACACCTCCACACCTATCTTGTTTCTCAAAAATTACGATTTTTTTATCGCTTTTACTTAAATAATGAGCAGTAGTAAGACCAGTTAAACCGGCTCCAATTACTGCAATATCGAGTTGTTCTATGTTATTATTCATTATTTTCTTTTTTAATCGCTATTTTTTTATGCTATTGGCTGTTTGCCTTTAGCAGTTAGCTATTAACCTTAATTACCAGATTTTAGCTTATTTAATAAAATGCTTTTTAGTAATATTGTTATTTCCAAAAGCCAATTGCTAATCTCTGATAGCTAATCAAACAGTTTTAGAATATTTATCTTCTCCTACATTTAACAATGGATCAAACTCCATTGCAATATTTCTTACAACAAAGAATCCTTCCGGATTTAGTTTTATCTTTCCATCATCTATAGAAAGTAAATTATTTTCTTTGAATTGATCTAATTTTGACGGATCATAATCAACTATTTTTTTTATTTCTTCTGTACTTATTGAAAACTCCGAAGCAATAGAATCAAAGTCGAGAAAACCATTACACATTATTTCGTTTATAACACTTCTACAAATTAAATCGTTATTATTTAATTCATATCCGCGTTCAATAGACAATCCATTTTTTTCTATATCTTCTATATATTTATAAGTATTCTTTTGGTTTTGAGTATAAGCTCCATACATTTGACTTATTGAAGAAGAACCAAAACCATAAATTTGTCCGGTTGTTTCTTTTGTACAATATCCCTGGAAATTTCGATGCAATTTTTTATTTTTCAAAGCTAAACTTAATTCATCATTAGGTTTTGCATAATGATCCATTCCAATTGATATATAACCATTTTGAGTTAATAAATTATAAGCTATACCAAACATTTCTAATTTTCCCTCGGGGCTAGGCAAACCTATTTTCTCAAGTTGTTTCTGAGCACTTTTCACCCATGGAACATGTGCATAAGAAAAAGTAACTATTCTATCTGGGGAGATCTTTATTGCACGTTCAATTGACAGCGTAAAACTTTCAGGAGTTTGACCCGGCAAACCATAAATAAGATCAATATTTACTCCTTCGAATCCTAAATCTTTCATTGTTGAAACAAGATCTTCTATTGGATGTTTTGATGCCTGTCTGTTTACAATTTTTAACACATTCTCATTAAAATCCTGAACTCCTAAGCTTAATCTATTAAAACCTATCTCCTTTAGACTTGCAATATCTTCGAATTCCAAATATGCAGGACTACATTCCATAGCAATTTCAGCCTTTTTATCAACAGTAAATGTTTTATAAATAACCTGCATTACTTTGGCTAAAAACTCAAGGGGAATTGAATTTGGAGTTCCTCCTCCCCAATGAATTTGAGTAACAATCCTATTCGTATCCAAATATTGAGCAACTGTTTTAATTTCTTTAATAACTGCGTCGATATATTTAGAAACAGAATCCTGCTTCTGCATAATAGTTGTATTACAACCACAAAAGTGGCATAAACGCGGACAAAAGGGAATGTGTATATATAAAGATATATTCTCTGGCTTTTGACTATTAGAACTTTTTAAATTCTGAATATAATTATCATTATTATATTCGGTATGAAAAAAGTTTGCTGGCGGATAACTTGTGTATCGTGGCCCAGGCTTATTAAATTTTTTCAGTATTTGAAAATCCATCATCACTTTATCCTCAATTTTAAATTACCATTTTGTCTCTTTAATCCAATCTATTACAAATTGAACATTTTCAACAGGAATTCCAGGCATTAATCCATGTCCCAAATTAAAAATCCAGTTTTTTTCTTGTGCATGGAATGGAATATATTTCTCCAATTCCTTACGAATTGTGTCTTTATCGGCAAATAATATTCTTGGATCAAGATTACCTTGTAAACCAACTTTAGGATCAACCATTTTACGTGCATGATGCAAAGGCGTTTGCCAATCGATGCTTAAGTAATCACAAATTTCATAATCTATTTCTGATATGCCAGTACCAATACCTTTTGGGAAAAAGATAAATGGCGTTCCTGTTTTTCGAACAGCATCAGCAATTTTCTTAACTGATGGCAAGAATATTTCTTTATAATATTCAAAAGGTACAAGTCCTGCATGTGTATCAAATAATTGGAATGCAGAAATTCCATGTTTTATTTGTTCCAATGCATACACAATAGAAAGTTCTGTAACAGCTTCAGCTAATTTTTTAGTAAGCTCTTTATTTGTAAAGAAAAACTTTTCTGCATCAGAAAAATTTGAACGAGTTCCTAAACCCTGCAACATGAAACAAAGTACCGTTAAAGGAGCTCCACAAAATCCAATTAAGGGAGTATTTTCTGGTCGAGTTTCAATTATTTTATCAATTGCATCATAGATATATTGTAATTTAGATGGATCCGGATTAAGCTTACTTAAGGGATCGGCTACATCCTTTAAAGGAGTTTCAAAAACCGGTCCGTTATCTGTAAAATCAAGTCCCATTCCCATAGCATAAGGAATAACAAGAATATCTGAAAATAATATTGCTGCATCAACACCTAAATCATGAATAGGCAATAATGTTACCTCTGCAGCTAAGGCAGGATCTTTCATTAATTGCCAAAAACTATTGTTTTCCTTAAGTTTCAAATAAGATGGAAGTACTCTTCCCGCCTGCCTCATAAACCAAACTGGTGGTCTTGAAGTTTCTTTTCCTTGTAAGGTATCTGTAAAAATTGAATTCATGTTAGAATATATTTATGAAGATAAAAGAGGCCATCCATAATAAGATAGCCTCCTATAATAAGATAAATTTACAGTTGTTTTAAAGCTATATAATTTGCTTCAATCGTTTTATCAATATCTTCATCAGTATGAGCCGCTGAAATAAAAGCACATTCAAACTGAGAAGGGGCCAAATAAACGCCACTCTCCAATGCTATATTAAAATACTTAGCATATTTCTCTGTGTCAGATTTCATTGCATCTTCAAAAGATTTAACTTCTTTTAAATCAGTAAAAAACATTGTCATTAATGATCCAACTCTGTTGATAATTGCTTTAGTTCCTGTTTTTTCGATATTATCAAGTAATCCTTTTTCTAATCTTGCTGCTTTTTCTTCAAGCTTATCATAAAAACCATCAGTTTCATTCATAATCTTAAGGGTTTCTAAACCTGCAGCCATTGCTAAAGGATTTCCAGAAAGTGTACCAGCCTGATAAACTGCTCCAGCTGGAGCTAGGTTATCCATTATTTCTTTTTTCCCACCGTAAGCTCCAACAGGTAATCCACCACCAATTATTTTTCCTAAAGTTGTTAAATCCGGAGTTATCCCATACAATTCCTGGGCTCCGCCTTTAGCAACTCTAAAACCAGAAATTACTTCATCAAATATTAATACAGCACCATATTGTTCCGTTATCTCACGAACTCCTTTAAGAAAATCTAAATCAGGGATAATTACACCCATATTCCCCGCTATTGGCTCTATAATTAGGGCAGCTATTTCATCGCCTTGCTCTTGAAAAAGCTTCTTTACAGAATCTAAATCGTTATATATTGCAAGCAGTGTATCTTTTGCTGTACCTTTTGTTACACCTGGACTATCAGGCAATCCAAGCGTTATAGCTCCTGAACCTGCTTTAATAAGGAAACTATCAACATGACCATGGTAGCATCCTTCAAATTTCACAACCTTATCTCGGCTTGTATAACCTCTGGCAAGACGCAAAGCACTCATTGTTGCCTCAGTGCCCGAATTAACCATTCGCACTATCTCAATAGAAGGAAACATCTGCTTGATTTGTTCAGCCATTTTAGTTTCCAAAATTGTAGGTGCTCCATAACTTGTTCCATTCTGAGTAGTATTAACAATAGCATTAACAACCTGTTCATGCGCGTGTCCCAAAATCATTGGGCCCCAAGATGAAACAAAGTCTATATATTCGTTACCATCAATGTCAATTATTTTTGAACCCTTCGCTTTTGAAATAAAAACTGGATTACTACCTACACTTTTGTATGCTCTTACAGGCGAATTAACACCTCCAGGAATACTTTTCTTCGCGTTATTAAATTCAGCTATACTATTTTTTAGATTCATCCGTTTATTTTATTAATTTTTTTATTGGCTACTAATTACTTTTATTTCTCTACAGTTAATAACCTCTTTAGTTACTCGCTCCCACAAGCCACAAACACAACCCGCTCGTGAACCTTCATGATTTTATTCTTTTTTAAAACCAGCATATATATAATGACCTATAAAAGTGTATTAAATCTAAATTATCACGAAGGTTTCATTCTATTTATAATTAAAATGTTTTAACTCCTTTTAAAGCAATTGCTACTTCCTTTGCATGATATGTTAAAATAATATCTGCTCCTGCTCTTCTAATAGATTTAAGAATTTCTTTTGTAATTCTTTCTTCATCAATCCATCCCTTTTCAGCCGCTGCTTTCACCATAGAAAACTCACCGCTTACATTATAAGCTGCTACCGGAATATTAAAGGTATCTTTGGTTCTTCTGATAATATCTAAATAACTAAGTGCAGGCTTAACCATAACAATATCAGCTCCTTCTTCAATATCTAACTCAATTTCACGCATAGCCTCATCGCTATTAGCTGGATTCATCTGATATGTTTTTCTATCTCCAAATTGAGGAGCACTCTCAGCAGCTTCACGGAATGGACCATAAAATGCTGAAGCATATTTAGCTGAATAAGCCATAATCGGAAGATTTGTAAAACCATTCTCATCTAGTGCATTCCGCATATGTCCAACACGACCATCCATCATATCACTTGGAGCAACCATATCAACACCAGCTTTTGCAAATGCAACTGCTTGCTTTGACAATGTCACTAATGTTAAATCATTATCCACATCACCGTTAACGATTGTTCCACAATGTCCATGAGTAGTATATTCACAATTGCAGATATCAGCAATTATATACATTTCTTTAACCTTTTCTTTAATTGCTTTAATTGCTCTAGGTATAATAGCATGCTCGTGAGCAGCAACAAGTCCATGTTCATCCTTCTCTTCAGGAATTCCAAATAAAAGAACCGACTTAATGCCCAAATCATATAAGGTTTTACATTCTTCAGCTAATATATCAACTGACATTTGATAATTGCCTGGCATTGAGCTAATAGGATTCTTAACATTTTCCCCGGGGCATGCAAATAAAGGCATAACCAAATTATCTAATGAAACTATAGTTTCGTTAACCATGTTTCTAATTGTTGGGTGAGATCTTAATCTTCTTAATCTTGTAATTGGATAATACATAATTTTAAGTTTATTTGTTTAAATAAGATATAATTTCTTTTGCGAAAGATTCAATAACCGGATTACTAGCAACAAGATCAACATTGTATCCTTCGGATTTAATATATGATCCAGTTGTTTTTCCAATACATGCATTTTTCATATTGTATTCATCTGCTGTTAATCCCGTTGTTTGAATAAAATTACTGAATGCTGAAGGACTGGTAAAAACAGTTAAATCTGCTTTCTGTGTTTTCGTGATATTTAATATTTCATTATTATAGCTATCAGGCTTAATGGTCTTATAAACATTTATTCTTTTAGTAAAACAAATCTCTTTTAATTTAGTTTGAATTTTATTTGATGCAAGGTCTCCAAGCACAAATAGAATTCTACTATTCGCATTTACAACTTCATTATGTAAATATTCCGAAAACTCATCAGATGTAATTCCTGAATTTGTATAATGCACTGAATGATTGAATCGTCTTACTTCTTTTGCTGTGGATTCACCAATAACCGCAATCTTGAGGCTACTAGGAATTTGATGACTTCCTGTTATAGATTCTAATAAATTAAAAAATCCTATAACTCCATTTCTGCTTGTAAAAACTAATAAATTGAACGTTGCTAATGAATTAATTACATTTTCAAAAATTTCGTCAGGCTGTGTATATACAATTTTAATCATAGGTAGATTATAAACTCTGGCGCCTGCTTCGACAAGTAAATTAGTTAACCTGGCTGCTTGATTAACTGGCTGCGTTATAATTACTATTTTCCCTTCAATTTTCTTCATCAATCTTGAAACAATTAGCTTTCGTTACTCTTTCTTATTTCGTCCAAGATTCTAGTTGCGCCTTTTTTAACGAATAATTCTGCAAGATCTGCTGCTATTTTCTGTGCATCTTTCAAATCACCAGAGAAAGTATCTTGAATTACTTCAGTTCCATCTAAACTTGAAATAAAACCAGTAATCGAAAAATCTTGTTCATTAATTTCTGTAAAACAACCTATTGGAATCTGACAACCACCTTCAAGTTTATTTAGAAAAACACGTTCTGCAAGAACTGCATTTAATGTTCCTTTATGTGTTATCTTGTCAATTAATCCAGAAATAAGCGGATCATTTTCTCGAATTTCAATAGCAATAGCGCCTTGACTTACTGCAGGTATCATAAATTCGGTTTCAATAACTTCAGTAATTTTATCTTCAAAATTTAGTCTTTGTAGACCAGCTGCTGCCATAACCATTGCATCGCAATGACCATCCTCCATTTTTTTAAGACGAGTATTCACATTACCCCGAATGTCAACTATTTTAAAGTTAGGATTAAGTTTTAACAATTGCGCAGCTCTTCTTAAACTTGAAGTAGCAATAACATCATTGCTTGTTAATTCAGATAATTTCTTTCCATTTTTACTAACTAAAGCGTCTCTAAATTCTCCTCTTTCTAATACTCCACCAAGGCAAAGTTTTTCAGGTAAATTGGTTGGTAAATCTTTAAGACTATGAACAGCCATATCAACTCTTCCATCAATTAAAGCTGTTTCAAGTTCTTTTGTAAACAGACCTTTATCACCAATTTTTGACAAAGCAACATCAAGAATTTTATCTCCCTTTGTTTTTATAATCTCTATCTCAATATTATATTCCGGAAACGCTGCTGACAATTCGTTCCTTGTTCTATACGCTTGATATAATGCGAGTTGACTCCCCCTAGTCCCAATCTTTATATTTTGTTTTTTCATTGTTTTTGCAATTCAAATAATTCATTTACTAATTCTACAAATTCTTTTTTCTTACCATTTTGAGAAACAGTTCTAAGATTTCTAATAAATAATCTGGCATATTTATCTGTTATATGCTTTCCATAATCCGACACTACCCCAGAGTCTTTAACTGATTTTATTTTTAAAAATCCCTCAAGTTCCGTATTATTAATTTCATGAAAATTATTCTTTATTTTAAGTATAACGGGGGTTAAATCAACTGAATTTAGCCAATCAATATATTCCTGCTTTACAATTTGTATTATTTCCATTGCATCTGAAATGGCAGCTTTTCTTTTCTCTGAAGTAGCAGATACAATTTCTTGTAAATCATCGACTGTATGTAATGTTACATTCTTTACATCAACTACATCAGCACTGATATTTCTAGGAACAGATAAATCTATATACATTTGCTTATCATTTCTCAGCAAATTTGATTTTTGCACCATTTCCTTTGTTATTAAATGCGTTTTAGATGATGTAGCAACTAAAATTACATCGCATTTAGGTAAGTAATGTTTTAGATTTTCAATTTCAAAAGCAGTTGCACCATATTTTTTTGCACTATCAACTGCTTTACTATATGTTCTATTAGTTATATAAATTGATTTATATCCTCTTTTAGAGAAATTTTGCAAAGCAAGTTCCCCTGTCTGCCCAGTTCCTATTAGTAAAATTTTATTATTAGAATAATCTTTTAGTTCTTTTTCACAAAGTTCAACTGCAGCTGAACTTACAGAAGCACATCCCTCATTAATAGAAGTATCTGTTCTAACTCTTTTACCAGCTTCAAAGGCCTTATTAAACATTCGTGTTAACACAGTACCAATTGTATTGTTTTCAATACTATACTTAAAGGCATCTTTTGCTTGTCCAATAATCTGATCTTCACCTATAACAAGCGAATCTATTCCTGAAACAACTGTAAATAAATGTGCGACAGCTTCTTCACCTTCTTTAAAGTAAAAATACTTTCTTAAATCTGTTTTGTAATTCTTGAAATATTCCAGATTTCTCAATATTAACTCGAAACCCTTCTCTGCACAACACTTCTCAACTCTAAAATAAATCTCAGTGCGATTACAAGTTGATAAAACAACTACTCCATGCAAGCTTTCATCTATTTGAAGTAATCTAGTAAATTGTGTGATTTCTCCCTCAGAGAAAGAAAATTGCTCTCTTATTTCAATTGGACTTGTTTTATAACTTATTCCTATAATTCCGATCATATATACTAATTTTATTGAGCAAATATGGAAACCAATTCTGAAGAAAATCTGAACAAAAAACAGTTAATTTTATAATAATACTTACTGAAATAATTGTAGCAAACACTAACCTCACCATAATCACCACGATATTACCAATATAGCACTTGATTGCTTAAATCAACAATACGACAAACTGATTCTATTTAAAACTATTCTAAATATTCAAATGTGTTTTATAGCATATATAGCACTGTTGAAGATTCATTAAAGCTTAAATAATTGAGAGTATAAATTATTATTTAATAGTTTATACTAAGAATAAGCTAATAAGAATTATACATAAATAGATTTTCGGTGTGAATGTTAAAATAAATCGTTGGGTTATCAAACATGCAAACTTTTTAACCAGCTCTAACTCCCACCCAATAAGGTATCTGTTGTTACTTGTCGAAAAAAACAACACATGGCGAAAAATACAACAGTCATTGTAAGTATCTATATATTAAATAATTCACAGTAGGCATTACTATGGTGTGTTGAAATATTCGACAGTATATTCATTTACAACAAAAAACATAATGCTTGTAATCAGCTCATATACATAACGTTATGGTTTGTTTTTTTGATTTGGCACGCAGTTTGTCTTGCCCAAATTGTAAGGCACATTTAAATAATAAGTGTAATTAAAACAATATAGATATGAAAAATTTAATGAGATTAATCGGTTTGATGACATTCTTTGTAGCTTTTGCTAATGTAAATGCTTTGTCATCAGTGCACAACACAACGGTGGAAGATTCAATTCAAGTGTGGACCAGTCCTGACTTGGTTGACATTGCATCTACCTTGGTTAGCGCGTATGTAATAAACAATCCAGAAGCGAAAATAAATGTTCGCGAAGTCCCTGCAAATGTGGTGACCAATATGACAGAAGAGTCTGGAAATATTGGCTTGATCACAAAAAATTATCTTCCTATTGAAAGCAATGAAAATATATGGAAAATGGCTGTAGGAAGGGATATAATTGTACCCGTGATGAATTCTGAAAATCCATTTTTGGTGGAATTATTCAAGAGAGGCATATCACCGGAAGAATTGGCTGCTGTATTTACAAATACAGGAAAACCAATGTGGGGAAACCTACTTAATAATGATCAATCAAATATTGTTAATTGCTACAGCATTAGTAATGAATCATACAAGCCTTATTTGGAGGAGTTTTTGCAAACAGAATTACATAAAATAAAAGGTAAAGACGTACTCGGGATTGATGAGATGTTGCAAGAAATTTATAATGATAAATACTCATTGGGATTCTGTCGGTTAGCGGACATTATAGATTTTGAGAGTCAGGAAATAAAAGAAGGAATAAGTCTTGTCCCAATAGATTTTAATGGAAACAACAAAGTAGATTTTGCAGAAAACATTTATAATAACTCCAATACTTTAGAAAGAGGAGTGTGGATAGGAAAATATCCAAAGGTTTTATATAGTAATATTTATACAGTTGCAAGTAAACAACCTATCAAAAGTGATGAACTCGCTTTCCTTAAGTGGGTTGTAACTGAAGGTCAACAATACCTTTTTGAAGCGGGCTATTCCGAACTCATTTTAAGTGAAAGGCAAAGCAAGGTGCAAAAATTATATGCTCATCAAATTCCAATAATTGATGTTAACAAGCCTAAACAGGCGATTAGTCCTTGGTTTGTTATTGTACTAATAATTACCGGAATCTACATAGTATATTTTGTATTGACTCATTTCCAACTTAAGAACCCGGATGTTGTAGTGGACAAAACAAGCAAGCCAAAAGTTTTTAGAGAATCAACTGTGGTAGCTCCAAATGGGTTTTTTTTTGACAAAACACATACCTGGGCGTTTATGGAAAAAGATGGATATGTAAGAATTGGGATAAATGATTTCCTTCAGCATGTAACGGGTGCAATTACAAAAGTAAAACTTAAAAACTCAGGAGAGTTTGTAAAAAAAGGGGAGCCTTTACTTGCACTTATCCAGCAAGGCAAGCAATTGAATATTCATTCACCTATTTCCGGAAAGATTAAGGAAGTTAATGCCCAGCTTAATGATAATTCATCCATAATAAACTCTTCACCATATTCCGAAGGTTGGGTTTATGTTATTGAATCCAGTAACTGGTTGAAAGAGATTAAGTCCTTTTTTATGGGTGAAACATATAATGAATGGATTAAGAACGAGTTTTCACGGCTAAAGAATTTCTTTTCTTCCACCATTAAACTGGATATTCCTAATCATTTACAACTAGTATTTCAAGATGGTGGCGAGATGAATGATGGGCCAATGGAAAATTTTGGACCAGAGGTTTGGGAAGAGTTTCAGTCTCAATTTATTAACAGAATAAAATAACCTAATAACTTCAATAAAGTATTATAAACCATTTAAATAATAAAATATGGGAATAAATCGATTAAATTTTTTCAGAGTACTTGGTTTAACAGGTGTTTCACTTGCTTTCGGCAAAAAGTTAAATGCAAGCCAGCCCAGCCATTCTAAAGAAAAACAAAAAGAATTTGTTGGAGTTCTTTATGACTCTACACGCTGTGTTGGATGTCAGGAATGTGAAATAGTCTGTGCGAAAGAGCACGGGCTACCAGAACCTGATCCTAACGACTATCCAACAACAGACGTTGTTAGAAAAACAAATGAAAACCGACGCTCTGTAATTAATGCGTTTGACACATCAAAAGGCGAGGTTTATACTAAAAAGCAATGTATGCATTGTGGCGAACCTGCATGCGGTGCAGCATGCCTAACCGAAGCTATGCATAAAACACATGAGGGACCTGTAATTTGGAGAGGTGATAAATGCATGGGTTGTCGCTATTGCATGATTTCATGTCCATTTGATGTTCCTAAATTCGAATATCAAAGTACTAATCCCGAAATTGTTAAGTGTACAATGTGTAATGAAAGGTTACAAGAGGGTGGAATTCCTGCTTGTGTCGAAAATTGTCCTGCAGAAGCATTAACGTTTGGTACAAGAAAAGAACTTCTAAAGGAAGCAAGGAAGAGAATAGTAGAAAATCCGGATTTATATTATGATCATATTTATGGTGAACATGAAGCTGGTGGCACAGAATTTTTATATTTATCACCTGTACCATTTAAAGAAATAGGATTTAAAACTAATCTTCAGAATAAATCATACCCTTCGCTGACAAAAGGTTTTATTGGAGCCATTGCACCTGTAGATATCTTGCTTCCTGCAGCTCTTTTGGGAATATATGAAGCAACTAAGTCTAATAAAAAAAATACGGAGGACGAAGAATGAGTCAAGCAGCTACTGTACAATCGAAAGAAAAACCTGAAAATAAAATTTGGCCATTTATATTAAGTGAATTAAAGCCAAAGGGTAAAATTTTTACACCATTCAATATTATAAGTACACCAATAATGTTGGCTGGAATTATAATTATCTTTTTAAGATTCTGGAACGGAATAGGTTCTGTTACAAACTTATCTCAAGACGTTCCCTGGGGACTCTGGATAGGATTTGATGTTGTAACTGGAGTTGCTTTTGCTGGTGGTGCTTATGTAATGGTATTTCTTGTCTATATTTTAAACATGGAAAAATATAAGCCTATTGTAAGGGTTACAGTTCTTAATGGATTTTTAGCTTATTTATTTTATTCAGGAGCATTACTACTTGATTTAGGTAGACCATTAAATGTTGTAAATGTCATTATTGGAAATAACTTCGGTGTTAGCTCTGTCCTATTCTTGGTAGGTTGGCATTTTTTATTGTATATGCTTGCTTTATTTTTTGAATTCTCACCTGCAATTGCAGAATGGCTTGGTGCTCGTAAATTAAGAAAAGCACTTTCCGGATTGACTATGGTTGCAGTTATCTTTGGAATAACATTATCTGTTTTGCACCAATCTGGTATCGGTGCACTGTTTTTAATGGCTAAAGAAAAAATTCATCCTTTATGGTATAATGCATATATGCCAATTATGTTTGTTGTATCGAGTATTTTTGGTGGAATCTCCATGGTAATCTTTGAAGGTTCAATTAGTCATAAAGTATTTTCGGACCAACTTGAAGAAAACAGTCATGAAAAACATAATGACATCTTACATGGTCTATCTAAAATTTGCACCGGGGGTATGTTTGTATACCTGTTTTTATTGGTACTAATTTTTGTACACCAACAAAACTGGGAATACCTACCTACTAAAATGGGAATTTGGTTTTTAGTAGAAGTCATTGGCTTTGTATTATTACCTATGATAATGTTCTATTACAGTTATAGGAACAAAAAAATACTGTGGATTAAAATTGCATCTATTATGACGCTAGTTGGAATTATCCTTAACAGGATGAATATCTCAATTATTGCTTATAAGTGGGATGCTGTTGTACGGTACGTTCCTAATTGGAAAGAGTTTGTTGTTACACTAACAATTATTTTTATTGAAATCTGGGTATTTCGATGGATTGTAAGGCGCATGCCTGTTCTTCGTAAATCTCCATCTTGGGTTAATGAATCACACTAAAAACATATATTATGGAAGAAGGTTTTAATTATGTAAATATTTTTGAAACAAAGGGAATTGAATATTTAATGACAATAGCATTTTTTGCTATTCTGATTCCCTTTTGGTTATATCTTAAAAAACCAATGGCTATAAAAGAAAAATTCAAACAGGTTATAGGTATACTCTCTGAAAAAATCCTTAAAATACCACTAGGATTATTTTATAGTAAAAATCACACATGGATGCAATTGGAAAAATCGGGTAATGCTAAAGTAGGATTAGATGATCTAGTTATGCATATTACAGGCGAAGTGAATCTAAGCAATATTAAGCAACCTGGGGAAAAGGTTAGTCCCGGTGATGTAATTGCACAAATTGAACAAGATGGGAAACAGTTAAATATATCGTCTCCTATTTCCGGTGAAGTTCAAAGTGTAAATACATCTATCAATGAAAATCCAGGAATAATGAATGAAGATCCATATGGAAAAGGATGGATTTTAAAAATAAAACCTGAAAAATGGATTGCAGAAACTAACTCATGTTTAGTTGCTGAAGATGCTGAAGAATGGTTGAAAAAGGAGTTGACGAGATTTAAAGATTTTGTTGCTACTTCAGTGGATAAAATTTCTCCAGAGCCATCTATAACAATCTTACAAGAAGGAGGTGAATTGTCAGATAATCCTCTATCACGATTGCCTAAAGAGATTTGGAACGACTTTCAAAGTGAATTCCTTTAGGAAATAGGTTGAAAAACATAGATTTAGATAGTGTCGATTAACAACTTTTTTGTAATTTGCATTGTTATTGGAATCACACTTTTTTAATATTAGCTATTTGTAAAATACTAGGGGAAGAAGTTTCATATGAAAGTCTTCCCCTACTATACTAGTTAAGATTAAATAAGATATAAGTTCTCTTTTTATAATTAAATGCGACAATGGCAAGATCAGTACATAAATTCCTCGCAAAATTAAGGGAAAAAGAATCTCTTAGAAAATATACCAGGATAAGATCTTCGATATATGGACGTGTAGTTTTTATAATTACGGGATCATTATTAGTCCTTTTCATACTTTTCAATATTGTTTTCCGATCGGTTTACGGCAATTTTTTCAATACTACTGTTCGCCAAAATGGCGATAATATAAGCTCTATTGTAGAGGGGGCATTATATTATTCCATGCTTGAGAATGATAAGGCCATGCTGCAACGAACCCTTGATGTAATCAGCACCATGTCGGGAATTGGTGAAGTTAATATGTATGATTATAAAGATAGTCTGGCCTATTCTTCTCTATCAAACGAACTTAAAAACCGTGGTAACCCAAACTGTAGAGAGTGTCATGCTAATTTTGATTCAATGTTTCCGTTTAAGGAAATAGGATACAGGATAGTAGAGGAAATACCAAATTGCAAAAGTTTTCACAGCTTTGATAATAAAAGGCACCTGCTAATCAGAAATCCCATACTAAACGAAAAATCCTGCTATACAGCTGCCTGTCATGCACATACCGAAAATGAAGAGATTCTTGGATCACTTATAATAATGTTGCCATTGGATGATCTTGATTCATTTGTAGATAAGTCAACGACTAATTTTATGCTTCTGGCAACACTTATTACTAGTTTGCTTCTTACCATGCTTATAATCTTTACAAGAAAAAAAATTAAAAATCCACTAAATTCTATAATTGAGGTCAGTGAAGCAGTGTCGAAAGGGGATAACAGTATGAGGCTGGATATTAATCCCAATCTTCTTCATGATTTGAGCAAGGTATCACATGCTTTTAATAATATGCTTGATAATATTGATACTACTTCAAAAGAATTACAAAACTGGTCTCATCAACTGGAATATAAAGTTCAGAAAAAAACTGAAGAATTATCAGAAGCACAGAACGAGCTTATCCACGTAGAGAGAATAGCCTCTTTAGGAAAACTATCTTCTTCAGTGGCTCATGAGATTAATAATCCATTATCGGGGATACTGGTATTTACTAAATTGATATATAAACAATTAAGTGGTCCAGATTTCTATCACTCAAAAAAAGAATCAATACTCAAGCATCTTAAGTTTATTGAAACTGAAACCAAGCGTTGCGGTGATATTGTAAAGGGTCTGCTTGATTTTTCAAGAAAGGATCAGGATGATTTTGTAGTAACTAACCTGCATCAACTGTTGACAGCAACTTACGATTTAATGACTCATTCAATTAAAATTGCAGATATTAACTTCATAACTGATTTCAAGGCAAATTTGGATCGGGTCTATTGTAGCCCAAATCAAATAAAACAAGCTTGTATTGCACTTCTTGTAAATGCCTCAGAAGCGATTCAGGAACATGGCGAAATTATTATCAGTACATCTAGTCCAGATGAAAATAGTATCAGAGTTGAGATTTCAGATAATGGTACAGGTATTGCGCCTCAAGACATTCCTCATGTTTTTGAACCGTTTTTTTCAACCAAACGTGATGAAAGTGGGATAGGACTTGGTCTTTCAATCGTTCACGGGATTATTGAAAACCATAAAGGAAGTATTGAGGTGGACTCAAAACCTGGAATAGGAACAACCATGACAATAATATTCCCACTTAAAATAGATTAAAGAATAGTAAAATGGCAGAAAAAATATCCATATTAATAGTTGATGACGAAGAATCAGTAAGAGATTCCCTTTATAATTGGTTTATAGATGATGGATATGTTGTTGAATGTGCCGAGAATGCAAAGAAGGCATTGTCAATCCTTCAAACTAAAGATTTTAATATAATATTGGCTGATATTAAAATGCCAGGCATGGATGGAATGGAAATGCATAGGCGCATTAAAGCACTTAATAAAGAACCAATCGTTATTATCATGACTGCTTTTGCATCAGTTGACACAGCAGTGCAAGCTCTTAAAGAAGGTGCATATGATTATGTCACCAAGCCCTTTGATCCCGATGATTTGTCACACCTCATCAGAAATGCTTCCACTCAAATTGCTTTAAAAGTTGAAAATGAAAATCTAAAAAATAAAATTTCTACTCTTGATAATGTTGAAGATTTGATAGGCGAAAGCGAATCTTTAAAACTGGTTCTTAAGGAAGTAGAAAGCGTGGCTCAATCTAATTCATCAGTAATCATTACAGGAGAAAGCGGTACAGGTAAAGAATTAATTGCCCGTGCAATACACTCTAATTCGCCAAGAAAGTATTTTCCTTTAATAAGTGTTCATTGCGGAGCCTTAACTGAAAGCCTGCTTGAAAGCGAACTTTTTGGTCATGAGAAAGGAGCATTTACCGGAGCTACTTTTAACAGGAAAGGTCGGTTTGAAATGGCTGATGGAGGAACTATCTTCCTTGACGAGATTGCCACTATTTCATCCAAAATGCAAGTAGAATTACTTCGTGTTCTTGAATCAAAAACCTTTGTAAGAGTTGGGGGTAACAAAGAAATCACATCCGACTTCAGAGTAATTTGTGCTACAAACAGGGATTTAAAAAGCATGGTAAATAGCGGTACGTTTCGTGAAGACCTTTTTTATAGGCTCAATGTTGTAAATATTGAAGTTCCGCCATTACGAGAAAGAATAGAAGATATTCATCTGCTAGCATTTTATTTTGTAAAAAAATACTGTACGACAATGAGTCGGGATTTAATTTCAATTGAACCAGCAGCACTTAAACATTTAGAAGAATTTGAATTCCCAGGGAATGTGCGTGAGTTAGAGAATATGATTGAACGAGCAATTGTGATTGGTAACGGCAAGGAAATAAGACTAAAAGACCTTCCAATGGGTAAAGATGTAATTAGTAGTTCAATTGAAAGTTTAGATGATCTTGAAAGAAAACATATAACTACAATACTAAATAAATACGAATGGAACATATCACGATCAGCCAAAGCATTAAAGGTCGACAGAGCTACTCTTTATAATAAAATCAAAAAATACAACTTGGTACAAGAAAAATAAACGTACTTTAGTTTATCGGGTTGTTTTATATTGTGAAAGAATTTAAAACCCATTAATCGTACAATTATTAATAAGAACTTTTGATTGGAAAAGCAAAGCATCATATTAATATCATGCGGTCATTTTGAGAAAGACCTTATTGATATTATTGTTGAAGATATTACTCGTGAATTTCATTATCCTGTTATTTTTAAAGAATATGATTTTGATATAAGCAATTTTTATTATCCGGCTCGCCGACAATATGATGCTAACAGCTTATTGAAAGTTGTGTCGGGAATGTCTTATCCGGGCTCGTTTAAGAAAATAGGACTATTCAGAGTTGATTTGTTTATTCCTATCCTAACTTATATTTTCGGACAAGCTATTTTAAATGGTGACTCAGGCATTGTTTCGCTCTATCGTCTCAGGAATGAACTTTATGGTCTTAAACAAAGTAAAACAATTCTTAATGAACGTTTAAGAAAAGTAATTATTCATGAAATAGGACATATGTTTGGGCTTATACACTGCCAAAATCCAGTTTG
>JAQIBH010000037.1 GCA_027859205.1 Bacteroidales bacterium
TATATGCGCAGGATACCGATTCTGTTTTATTCACAAAAGATTTCTTTGACAATGATATTGCTTTAGATTTAACTCTGAGATTTGATATCAAGAAATTCATAAATGAGAAAATGGATGAAGAATATTTACCTGCAACTTTATCATATTTTAGTGAAGATTCTATTGAGATAAGCAAGGAGGTTAGAATAAAAACTAGGGGCGTATCTCGTAAAATAATTTGTTATTTCCCTCCATTTTTTATAAATGTAAAAGGATCTAATTTTTCTGATGATGTTTTTCCAGGCATTAATAAAGTTAAGATAGTTCCACTTTGTAAGAACTCAAAATAGAATAGTAGATATATAATTCAATAATATTTAGCCAATAAAATATTTAAAATAATTACAGATTACAGTTTTAAAGTACGACTTTTAAATATACAATATATAGATACAGGTAAGAAAATTAAATCACATACCAATATGGCTTTTATGATTGAGCCTAAAGAATTGCTAGCCGAACGATTAGAATCATATTACCTCGAAATGAATCGAGTTAATTATAGTCAAACAGATAGTATTATAACAACCACAATGAGTATGTTTCAGTATATGATTGGGAATGTTGACTTTTCTATAGTAGGAAGACATAATGTGAAGTTGCTAGTCACTAAAGATTACTTAAATCAAGAATTAATACCAATTCCATATGATTTTGATTACTCGGGATTAGTAAATGCTTTTTACGCTATTCCGGCAAAGAAAATAAATATAGAAGAAGTCACTGAGCGTTTTTACCGTGGTTTATGTAGAAGTGATTATTTATATAACGTAGTTCTTGATATTTTTCGCGAAAAAAAAGATGAGATATTTTCTTTCATAGAATCATGTGAGTATTTGGATAAAAAAGCACGAAATTATGTATTAAGTTATCTTTCTGATTTTTATGATGAAATTGAATACAAAGATTTTATAAAAAGAAAAATAAGGCCTACATGTGGTTAAGTTTTTTATAGTTTTATCAAAGTTCCATTTGTAGTTCCACGATAGAATTCATTATTCTTAAATATTAATATTTCACCATTATCGCCATATTTAATACTTGAATCAATACCAATGATTTTTCTGTTGTAATATGAAACAATATTTGGAATAGAAGTATGTCCAACAATAATGTGTTTGGTATTAAAATATTTTAATAATTCATTCACTTCTGGTTCAGTTAATTTGGGGTCAATTAAAAAACCTCTATACCATACAGGACCCTCTTTACCTCTTAACAATGATAATGTTGGATCTGCCAGAATATCTATTTTACTTTTACCAATAATTTTGTTCGCAAAAAGATCATTAATTTGTGGCATAGTAAGTTGATTTGTTACAAGCTTAGGCGATACTCCGGCGTGTACAAAAAGCATATCATTTATTTTTACTAAAACGGGTTTCTTCCTTAACCATTTACCCAAAAACGAATTTTCGGAGTATAATTGATCATAAGAGGTGGACATAAGTTCTGCCGATTTGGCGTATTTTTCATGAACGTAGCGTAAATCATTATTTAATACCATAAGTTCATGATTACCTAATATAACATGAACCATTCCTCCACTTTCTTTAGCTTGCTGTTCTAATTTGTATATTAACCACAGAATTTCAGTGACTTGTTCGCCTCGATCGAAAATATCACCTAATACAACCAAGTGTCCTTTCCCGAAGATCCAATTGAAATCTTTATCAATAACTTGGTGATTTTTGAGTAATTTAATTAATAGATTGTATTGTCCATGAACATCACTCACTGCAATTAAATTTTCTACATCACTATAATTTTGAGCATAATTAATGTTATCGGTATAATTATATTCCATCCAATTTGGATCAAAATCAAATCCAAATTTCCGTTTTATAACCTTAAAATTATCTTTGCGGATTACTTTTTCTTTTAAACGATTATTATGAATCCATTTTACTAATATTTCATCATCTTCATAAAATATATAAGGACCATCGGAGATATTTTTTTTGTTAAAAAAGGTTGATTCGAAATTTTCCGATAGCTCCGAATGAATAATATCATTTTTAGGATTTATAGGTTTAAATGATAAACTACTATAAATCAAAAGGAATCCTAATAAGGTATTAATAAATCTTGTAATTAAATATTTCATTTGAAAGCAATTTAGTTTGTATACTGAACATAAATTGAACATCTAAAGTTCAAAAGAAAAAAATATTTATTCATTATGTTTAGTAATTCACTAATGGGTTTGCCTGTTAGGGTAATTTAAATCCTATGATTCTCATTATTAAAAGATCATGTTTAGAAATTGTAATTATTTAAGTAATTTAATCCCTTTCTCGCTTAATTCTATTGTCTTTTGTTTATATAATGTTCCAATGGCTTTTTTAAAAGCTTTTTTACTTAATCCTAATTTATTTTTAATTTCGTCGGGAGTATTTTTATCTGTAAGATTTAAAAAACCATCATTTTCTTTTAATGCAGAAAGAATAATATTGGAGTTTTCATCAATGCTTTTTGAATAGCCTGGTTGTTCTAAAACAATGTCTATCTTCCCATCTTCACGAACTTGCTTTACATAGCCTTTTAATTTATCTCCGGGTTTTATTTTCTTATGAATATCCGATTCAAAAATTAATCCTTTATATAAATTATTTACGATTGTATTCATTCCTAAGTCTGTCATTTCATAAAGCAAAAGGTCTACCTCGTCACCTTCTTTTACATCAATATCCTTAAAAAATACAAAATCCTTAATTTTGTTCGACCCTATCAATCGCTCTGTTTCGGTGTCTTCTAAGAGAAAAATTAAATACCATTTTCCTTCAACCATTTTTACTGTTTGTTCAGCAAAAGGAACCATTAAATCTTTTGGTAAACCCCAATCTATAAATGCACCATAGTCATTAACTTCTTTTACTTGTAAATAAGCAAATTCTTCAAATTGAATGTAGGGCTTTAATGTTGTTGCCACAATTCTATCTTCAGAGTCTTTATAAACAAAAACTTCTATCTCATCGTTAATTTTCAAATCATCTGTAACGTAAGCATTTGGTAAAAGTACTTCGTTTTCGTTTTCGTCTTCCAGATAACAACCATTATCAGTTGTTCTTGCTACCGTAAGTTTGTTTATTTTTCCAATTTCCATAGTAATGCAAATGTATAAAATACTTTGGCTTTAGTAATATTGTTAATAATAAAAAAGGCCTGTCAATAATGACAGGCCTTTTCGTATCGTGTAATTGAAGAATAAATATTATATTACTCTAACATTTACTGCGTTCAATCCTTTTTTTCCTTCTTGTAATTCAAACTCTACTGCGTCACCTTCGTTAATTTCGTCAATTAAACCAGAAACGTGTACAAAATGTTCTTTGTTTGTGTCGTCTTCTTTGATGAATCCAAAACCTTTAGATTCGTTGAAAAATTTTACTGTACCTTTGTTCATTGTTATTTTTTTAATAAATTATTTGAACCGCAAATGTAATATAATTTATTATTATCCGGAAATATTTTAAGTTTTTTTGCTAAAAAAATGCCGCATTTCAATTTTTTATGCTGTTAGTAGAACTTTTCAATTGATTATTCAGGTCATGTTTAAACATATTTGCAAATGAGTTAACAATTTTTATCTCTAAAAATTAAGTATCTTTGCATGATTAAAAAAATAGATAAATATTAATGAAGTTTACCGAGTTTAAATTGAATGATAAATTGCTTGAGGCAATAACATATATGGGTTTTGATGACGCAACTCCAATCCAGGAGATGGCTATACCTGAAATAATTCAAGAGAATGATCTTATTGCATGTGCGCAAACAGGTACAGGAAAAACTGCAGCATTTATTTTGCCGATTTTGGATAAGATATCTGAATCAAAGGGAACATCAGTTAATACATTAATAATTGTGCCAACTCGTGAATTGGCATTGCAAATTGATCAGCAGATTCAAGGGTTTTCATATTTTGTACCTGTTAGTTCTTGTGCTGTTTATGGAGGTGGAGATGGTAATGATTTTGAAGTAGAGAGAAAAGCTCTTTTAGGCAATGCTGAAATTATTGTTGCAACACCTGGTAAGTTAATTTCTCATTTGAAAATGGGTTATGTGAAATTCGATGAAATTAAGCATTTAATTCTTGATGAGGCAGACAAAATGCTTGACATGGGATTTTTTGAGGATATTCAAAAGATAATTTCTTTTATACCAAAAGAACGGCAGACACTTATGTTTAGCGCCACAATGCCTCCCAAAATACGCACCTTAGCAAGTCAGATACTTAAAAATCCGAAAGAAATAAGTATTGCGCTTTCAAAACCGGCCGAAGGTGTTTTACAAGCATCATATTTAGTTTTTGAAAATAAAAAAACAGCACTAATTAAACATCTAATTGCCGATAAAACAGAGTACGATAGCATACTTATTTTTACATCAACAAAAAGCAAGGTTTTTGAAATTGTTCGAGGTATGAGAGGAAAGAATTATACCATTGAAGGAATATCTTCGGATTTAGAGCAGCAGGAGCGTGAAGAAGTACTTTCGCGTTTTCGCTCAAAAAGAACACGAGTTTTAATTGCCACCGATGTAATAAGCAGAGGTATTGATATTAAAGATATTAGTTTGGTAATAAATTATGATGTGCCGGGAGATGCCGAAGATTATGTTCATCGTGTTGGACGAACTGCTCGGGCAAAAACCACCGGAGTTGCACTTACCTTAATTAATGAGGACGATATGTTTAAATTTAAGCGTATCGAAGAACTAATTGATCGTGAGATAATAAAAATACCTTCACCCCCAGAAATAGGTGAAAGCCCGGTTTGGAATCCAAAACCAATACGTAAGTACAAAAAGCCAAGGTATAAAGGGAAAAGTAAAAGAAAATAATAAACTTTCTTATTCCGCTTAAGATTTGATTCCTTGGTAAAACTTGAAATAGCAATGAATATTTTACTTCACTTGCTTATAAGAACTCTAAAAGTGAGTAATTTCCTTTCAATATAGATTTTAATTTTTGCAAGCCTCTAGTTTTAATTTGTCGGATTCGTTCAGAGGACATATTATATTCTTCAGCTATATCATGTAAGGAATATACAGGAGTATTAAATAATCCGTAAGACATTGTTAATACAGCAGATTCTCTACTTGAAAGTTTGCTTAAAGCTCTTTTAATATTAGTTACAAGAGATTCTTCTAGTGCGTCATTATCAGGAGAAGGTACATTCCCAGTTTGAACAATGTCATATAGGCTAAAGTCACTATCTTCATTGTTTGACAGAGGCTTGTCAAATGAAATTTGTCTGTTTTTAATAACATTTGCTTGTTTTACTTCGTCATTAGTTAGATCGAGATAATCAGCAATTTCTTCATCATTTGGTTCTCTCTCAAATTCTTGTTCAAGAAAGGGGATAGCTCGTCTGATTTTATTAATCGATGAAAGCTTATTAAGAGGTAATCGTACAATTCGGGTTTGTTCCGAAATTGCTTGTATAATTGATTGACGAATCCACCAAACAGCATAAGAAATAAATTTAAAACCTCGTGTTTCGTCAAATTTCTTAGCTGCTTTTACTAATCCAACATTGCCTTCGTTAATTAAATCAGAGAATGATAAACCCTGATTTTGATATTGTTTGGCTACAGAAACTACAAATCGCAGATTGGCAACTACTAATTTCTCTAAAGCAATGGCATCGCCTGCTCTAATTCGCACTGTCAAATCAACTTCATCTTCCGCAGTTATTATCGAATATTTACTAATCTCCTGAAAATATCGATTTATCGATTCTTCAGATCTTTGAGTTATTTGTTTTGTTATTTTTAGTTGCCGCATTAAAATTTGTTTATTTATCTTCCAAAGGCTCTGTTTGTAATAAAAATATGAATATCCATTTCATAAAATACGATTAGATATTCAGTGTCTCCAATATTAAACGAGTTATTTCAGCTATTTAATATGAATAGCTATTAATATTGCTTTTTTGGTTTTGCTTCATTTACAACAATTTCTCTGTCTTCAAATGTTTTCCCATTTAAACCTTCAATAGCATTGTTTGCTTCATCATCATTGTCCATACTTACAAAACCAAAGCCTTTGCTTCTGCCATTGAATTTATCAATAATAATTTTAGAAGAACTTACTGTCCCATAATCTGCAAATATTCCTTCAAGATCATTCTCAGTAACTTTATAATCAAGATTTCCTATGTATATATTCATTGTTTATTACGTTTAATTTATGTTTATAATATCGAGAGTATTAATTGCTTCATGAATTTAACTAACCGAGTACTTCAATTGTTTGAATATGATTTAAAAAGGAGAGTAGTAATGAAAAAACATTGAAAGGGGTTTAGTAAATAAAAGTCTACATACTCAATTTTGAATTTTTACAAACTTACGTTTTTATTTTCAGTGCTTTACTATTTATTTGAGATATTCTAATACAAAATAATTTGAAATTTTCAATCTTAGATATAAGATTGTTTTGACCGCATATTAATTAATATATATTAAAAGACTTTTTTAATTAATTATTGAAATTATACCTTAATTCTGTTCTCACTATCACTTATTATAATATTTAGATATTTTTACAAAAATCACTAATTATCTACATTTTATATGTAACAGCATTTATGTTCATCCCTGCACCAACTGATGATAAAACAATGGTGTCTCCTTTGTTTATTTCATGCGATTCCATTTTGCCTTTTAATATGAGATCGAGTAAAGTTGGTACGGTAGCAACTGATGAGTTGCCTAACCAATCAATTGTCATTGGCATAATTCCTTCAGGCATCTCAACTATGTCGTATAAACGATAAAGTCTTTTTAATATGGCTTCATCCATTTTGCCATTGGCTTGATGTATTAAGATTTTTTTAATTTCACTAAGTGGCGTATTACTCTTCTCAAGGCATGATTGAATAGCCTGTGGAACGGTTTCAAGAGCATATTGATACAGCTTTCGACCGTTCATTTTTATGAACAGATCATTCTTGTTTTCAATATCTTTATTATATGATTTACCCATAGTTAAATTATCAGAATACAGTAATGTATCGGATCGTGTTCTATGCGCAAGTATTCCAATGGGAGTGTTACTTTCTTTGCCTTCTAATACAGTTGCTCCAGCGCCATCGGCATATAACATACTGTCTCTGTCGTGTGGATCGCATATTCTGGACAATATATCTGCTCCAATAACTAAGATTTTTTTTGCATCTCCCGATTTAATGAAATAGTCGGCTTGAATTATACCTTGTAACCAACCCGGACAACCAAATGGGATATCATAAGCTACGGTAGTAGGATTTTTGATTCCTAACTTGAACTTAAGCCTTGAAGCTACGCTAGGCACAATATCTACTTGCTTATTGCCGTTTTTTAATTCGCCAAAATTATGAGCAACAATTATATAATCTAGCTCTTCTTTATCAATATTCGCAGATTTAATTGCTTCTAGGGCAGCAAAGTAGGCTATATCCGAATTGGATAAATCGTCAGTTACATATCGTCTTTCCGCTATAGTTGTAATTTCCAGGAATTTTTCAATTATCTCTTGATTAGATTTTTCAATTTTTGATCCATCCGACTCAAGAAATTCATGATTAAGAAAATCTTCATTTTTAATTCGTTTTGTAGGTATGTAACTACCTGTTCCTGTTATAATACTGTAGATTGAATTACTCATTTTATTATTTAATTTCTTTTGTTACAATTAGCTTCTTTATTCTAAATTTGCATTAAATGATTTATTAACTAATAGATAAAACTGTAAGCCCTTTATTTTTTTGAGGGCTCTAAAGTTAATTAATCTTTTGGTTTAGCAACTATTTACCCATTTATGTTTCAAATCCAGCTTATAAAATTTCTTTTCCAGGAATATCTGCCTGTTTATATCTTCCTTTTTACAGATGAGGTTTAAGCAATAATTTTGCAAGTTTATTTTAAACAGAATTTAACTCAAATTGTTTAGGAAATAATAGATACAGGTTTAAAAATTATTTGTAGGCGCAGATTTGTTCAGAAGGTTTTGGCCTGTCATCTTCTTTCTATTCCCATCGGAATGAACATCTCTCATCAGCCTGAAACATTCTTACAACCGTAATTAGTATCGCTCTTAGATATTTTTAGTGTTTTGACTTTTATATTATTTGATTGCAAAAATAATTAGGGATGCTATATTGATACTGATAGAATACTTTATAAGAATTTGACAAGAAGAATAGAATTTTAAAAAACAGAAATAAAAAAGACTGCCCTGTTAGAGCAGCCTTAATCAAGTTTAAATATTTTTCTTTTTATTTTAAATTAGTCGAGCCATCTGGTTGGTATACATATTTAAATGTTATGTATCCGCTTCCTTCAGTACCATAATAATTTTGAACAATCATCTTAACATAATTTCCTTCAGCTGTTTTTACCACAAAAACTTTGTTGCTAGGTTCTAATGTAGGAGGTTGTTCTTCTGTAAATGTACCCCATGTTTCAAGTACTGTATTAGCTGCTGATGATACATATGTCATAATAGCAAAATCAAAAGCCTGAATACTATCATCAACAGTATATCCTGTTTCAGGAGCTTCAAAATAAGTGTCAAAATCAACAACTCCAGCATCAAACGCACCACCGGCACCATTACCTGAAGAACCACTATTTGTGCTAAAATGATTTCGTTTTAGGCCAATATCCCAACTTGTTGAAGTTGCAGGATCTGTAACTTCCACTATATCGCCAGTGGTAAATGAAAAATATACCCAATCGTAATAACTTGTTGCTTCAACCATAACAGTTACTGATTCTAGTGCAACAGGATCTACCGTTTCATCTTTTTCGCATGCACCAAATATTATTACAGTTGCAATAATCATAATGGCATTTTTAATTTTGAAATTTTTCATAGTTTTTATTTGTTAATATTTAGTTTATGAATGTCTAATCTTAGTCCGGCAAAATATCTTCTACCTGGATTTAAATTCATAATATTTTCAAGTTCGAGGGTATTGAAAATGTTATCAATACCTAAGGTTAAAAATATTCCTGAATATATTTTATGAGTTGTTGTTAACTTCCAAATTGTGTGTGCTTTAAATAGTTCAGAACTTACATCTCCAGTTATATCATCCATTTCTTGAAAAGGGACTTCACCGTAATAATTGGCTTTTAGATTTATTGAAAGTCGATATCTTTTTTTCGTTAAATTATGTTGAATCATAAATCCTGCATTGTTTTTACTAGTACCAAGCATTTGTGATCCACTGGTTTTGTCTTCTGAATCGGTAAAACTATATGAAGCATTTAATAAAAATCCATACTTTAATCTTGCTCGTAAATTAAAATCAATTCCATTTACTTGCACAGTATTTATATTATCGTACACCCAAATTGTAGGATCGATTAAATCCTGAACTTCGGTTATCATATTTTCAATATTGTTTTGATAAACAGAAACTGAAGCGTTTAAAAAGGATTTGGAATATTCAGCTGATAATGAAAAATATTGAGCTGTTTCAGGAGTTAAATCTGGATTTCCATAAATTTCAATTACAGGTACAGGTGAAAAATTCATATACAATTCTTTAATACTTGGAGATCTGTAACCCATTGAATATCCTGCTCTTAATTTCATTGATGACAGCTTAAACATTGTTGATATCTGAGGTACAATATGAAAGCCGTATTCAGAATGTATATTTGTTCGAAGTCCTGCAATGGCAGTAAAAAAGCTACAAATATCAAATTCATTTTGAGCGTAAAATATTATATCGGAAATTCTATTTTCTTCACCTTCAATTCTGTTGGAAAAAAGCTTGTCTTCTATATATTCTAAACCTGTGCTGAGTGTGTTTTTTTCTAAAATTTTAAAAGTTCCTGTTAATCTTGCATTCGAAAAGGTGTTTTCATATGTGGCACTTTCTTTATTGTCAAAAAGCTCTTCAACATTCTTTGTAATGTAAGTGTCAGAATGCCACACAGCAGAAATTGAGTTTATGGTACTAATTCGGTAAGTTGATTTAAAATTATATGAATAATCGTAATCCTTTTTATGTATGGGTATTAGGTCAGAATCAAATCTTTCCCGTTCATAATATTTCCCGCTAGCTTCAAAATTAAGTTTCTCAGATACTTTGTATTCAAATTTTTGTTTTAAGGATTTACTTTTGAAAGGTTCCTGAGTCATCTCATTAATTGATTCCGGTGTTAAATCATAACCATCTGTGCTATTTAGATATAAATTAGTTTTTGAACTAAAATTTTTTAAAATGAATCCGACGCTTGCATCAGTATCAAATTCATTGAATTTCGAATATCGTGTACCTACTGTTGCTTCTATTGCTTGTGTAGGTTTTTTAGTTATAATGTTAACTACGCCACCAATTGCATTTGAACCATAAAGTATACCAGAAGCACCTTTAATAATTTCAATTCTTTCAATATCGGCAGTTTTTAATCGGTTGTAATCTATATTTCCATTGGTTTCGCCGGAAATTTTTTCACCATCCATAAGAAAAACGGTGTATTTTGCCTCAAGACCAGCTAATTGCATCGACATACCAGTCACAGAACTATGAAAATTTATATTTGGCAATGATAAACTAAGAGCATCCCGGATATTTATTGCTCCAGTACTTTCAATTTGAGATTTGCTAATAACGTTGGTAAGTATTGGAACATCTTTTAGTGATTTTTCAGTTCGTGTACCCGTTACAACAACGGTATTTATATCATAACTTGTTTCTTCCAGATAAAAATCTATTTCAAAGTCGCTATTTATGTTAATCAGTTTTTCCTCACTTAAATAGCCACTATAACTTGCTATTATTTTATAATTACCTTCTTTAATATTTTTAAGAATGAATTTACCATTAATATCTGTTGCTACACCTATAGTTGTTCCCTGCAATATAATATTAGCATATGGTAAGGGATTTTCAGTATTTTTTGCATAAACATGGCCTGTTAAGGTATTATTTGCCATGCATGTAGATATTGTAAATCCAAGCAAGATAGTTAGATAGATCTTTAAATTTCTTTTTAGTTTATACACGCCTTTTCCTGAGTTAATGAAAGGATAATATAAGCTTTCAAATCTGAAGAAATTCTGAAGAAAATAGAATTCTAAATATGTTATAAAACAGGTATAATTAGAGAAATTCTTGTGCAGAGGCGGTATTAAAAAATTAAGTTATGATAATGTCTCTTTCCAGCGAGTGTTTCTCCATTTGTTTTGCTGATCTTTAGTTAGAAAAGTCCAGGCCACAATTCTGCTGGTTTTATTTCCTTGTCCCATGGGAATGGTTACTGTTTCAAAAGATTCTGCTTTTTCAAGTGCTTTATATACATAAGTGAGGTTCGATTGTTTAGAAATTAGGCTAGAAAACCAAAAACAGGATGTTGCGAACTTTTTACTTTCGCGAATCATTTCACGAACGAATTTTTCTTCTCCTCCTTCGCACCACAATTCATTATTTTGACCACCAAAATTCAAAGTAGGCTTGTCAACTTTTTCTTGTGTTAAATTACTTTGTTTACGAATACTTCCTGCTTGAGCTTCTTTTAATGAAGTATGAAATGGAGGATTACAAATAGATAAATCAATAAGTTCATCTTTTTTAATAATTCCGTAAAAAAAATCTTTTGGATTATTTTGAAATCTTAAATCTACCTTCCCTTTTAAAAAGGGATTTTTATCAATTATTTTGTTTCCGTTATCAATGGCAATAGAATCAATATCGGAACCTACAAACGACCAGCCATATTCTTTGTTTCCAATAATTGGATAAACGCAATTTGCACCAACACCTATATCAAGGCATTTTATTTTTTCACCTGTCGGGATTTTACCATAATTGTTATTGCGAAGTAAATCTGAAATATGGTGAATATAATCGGCTCTTCCCGGAATAGGGGGACATAAATAATCTTTCGGGATATCCCAATCTGTGATGTCGTAATTTTGTTTAAGTAATGCTTTGTTCAATATTTTTACTGCAGTAGAATCTGAAAAATCAATGGATTCGTCATTATACATATTCAATTTTACAAAAGCTGTTAATTCTGGACAAACACTAACAAGTTGTTTAAAATCATAACGTTCACGATGTTTGTTCCTAGGATGCAGACGTAATTTTACTTTCGGATGTTCTTTCTTTATATGTTTTGATTGTTTTTTCATTTCTTTTCTTCTCGGTATTTTAAGAGTATTCCTTGAAGAAAATTACGTAAGAATTGGTCTTTGCAAGGTCGGTATTGGTTTTGCTTCGGATTACGGAAAAATGCACTTAATTCATTTTTACTTATTCGCAAATCAACCGTATTAAAAATTTCTAAAATATCATCGTCTTTAAGATTTAAGGCAATTTTCAATTTTCTAAAAACGATATTGTTATTTATTTTCTTTTCCGGTTTTGGTTGTTCTCCCTCTTTTTTCCCTCTTCTATCATTTATAAAACCATTAAGGAAAGTTGCCAGTTCAACATCTAAAATCCCTTGAAAGTAAGGATCGTCATCTTTTTTTAACCAATTACTTACTTGTGACCGTGTCACTTCAAGATCTGCTTTTCCAAAAATTTCAATCATTTTTGTATCACTTATGTCAAATGCGTAGCGTATGCGTCGAATTATGTCGTTGTTATCCATAGTTTATATGGTTAATTTTAGATGCTAAAGTTAGTAAAACCTTATTTAAAACTACTAGACACTGCAATTTTTCACTTACAAAACTTTCATTAAATTTTCATTCAAGAAAAAACATTTTAATAATAAAATTCTTTGAACTTTAACTGGATTTAATTGTTTTATAATGATACTTCTTTTTTAAAAAGGTTGATTTGAGAAAACGATATGAATGGATTGCGGTAAAATACATTAAGGAAATATAATGGAACAAAAAAGAATAAGATTTTCGGCAAACAATAAGAATGAATTCATTATTGAATTAAGAGAAAAAGTAAAAGCTTACTTTAAAATGAAAGGTATTGAAGAGCAGGGTAACTTGAATTTAATATTCAAGACTATTTTTATGCTTTCTCTTTACTTTACTCCATATATTTTATTGCTTTCAGGCGTATTTAGTTCTTTTACAGGAGTTTTAATTTGTTGGATATTAATGGGCATTGGCCAGGCAGGTGTTGGTATGGGCGTAATGCACGATGCAAATCATCGCTCATTTTCAAAAAATCAAAAAATTAATAAATTGATGTCGAATACTTTATATTTATTAGGAGGTTCTCCATTAACCTGGCAACATCAGCATAATACTTTGCACCATGGTTTTACAAATATTGAAGGTCACGATGAAGATATTAGTCCGGTTGGAGTGTTACGTTTTTCACCGCATAAACCATTGAAAAAAATTCATAGATATCAGCATTTTTATGCTTGGTTCTTTTATGGTTTAATGACAATATTGTGGGTTACAACAAAAGATTTCAAACAATTAATTAGGTATGATAAAAGTGGAGTTACATTAAGTAATAATAAATCATTTAAGCAAATCATGGGAGACGTTATTATTTCGAAAGTAATTTATTATATAGTTTTAATGATGGTTCCTATGTTGATTTTACCTTTTGCATGGTACTGGATAGTAATGTTTTTTCTAGTAATGCATTTTACTAGTGGATTTATATTAACTATTATTTTTCAGACGGCACATGTAGTGCCCACTTCAAAATATCCCGTACCAGATGAGAATGGTACGATAGAAAATAATTGGGCGGTTCATCAATTGTATACTACATCTGATTATTCACCTAAAAACAGAGTGTTTTCATGGTTTATAGGCGGGCTAAATTATCAGGTTGAGCATCATTTATTTCCTAATATTAGTCATGTTCATTACCGAAAATTATCAAAGTTAGTTAAAGAAATGGCGGATAAATATAATTTACCATATCATGTTCAACCTGGATTTTTCAAAGCTTTAAGGGAACATACATTGATGTTGAAAAAGCTAGGAAGAGTATATGCTATTGAGTAATGTATTTACTTTAAGGAATTATTTTAATTGCTGTTGATTTAAATGAAACCCAAGCTTTTGAGTTTTCCCGGAAATTAAATTTAACTAAAGATTCTTCTGAAATAACGACTGTTAAATCAATACCAATATCAATAATAACTTCATGATTGCTTAAATATGGAATAATCTGTTTGATTTTTCCATGAAAATTATTTGTTGCGCTCGATTCGATTTTCTCATTTGATAAGATTATTTCTTCTCCTCGAATAATAATTTTACCCTTTTCGATTTGATCTTTATTCGAAACGTTAATTTCAAGTGTTCCATTGATGTTTGCGGTATTCGTTGGAGAAAATTGTGCATGAAAAAAGTTCTTAATCCCTGTAAAATTGGCAACAAAATCGTTGGCAGGCTTTTGAAATACTTCTTTTGTTAATCCTTTTTGAATTATTTTGCCTTCGTGAATTACGGCTACTTTATTCGATAGTGCAATAGCTTCTTCGTAATCGTGGGTTACGTGTAAAATAGTAACTCCACTTTGATTAATGTATCGAAGTAATTTTCGTAATCCGCCTTTTAATTGTACATCGAGCGATGCTAGTGGTTCATCCAAAAGTAAGCAATCGGGTTTTGAAACCAGCATTCGAGCCAAAGCAACACGTTGTAATTCGCCTCCCGATAAATTTTGAGTATCTCTATTTAAAAGATGAGAAATATTTGTTAGTTCGGCATAAATATTTATTAAATCCTCTTTTTCAATATTTGCGATCTTTTTACCCTTTATAGGATATGCAATATTTTGTTTTACATTTAAATGCGGAAATACAGAGAAATCCTGAAACACAATCCCTACTTTTCTTTTTTGTATTTTCTTATGCGTAATATCTTCATCGTTCAGAAAAACTTGGCCGGAACTAGGTTTAATTAAACCTGCAATAATTTCAAGCAAGACAGTTTTTCCTACTCCTGATTTACCAAGTAAAACATAGTAGTCGCCTTTATCTAAATTAAGATTTATTTCTTTGAGCTGAAAATCGCCAAGTTTAACCGATATATCTTTTAGTTTAAGCATTCGCTGATTTCTTTTCTTTAGCAAGGGTTCGTAAAAGAATAAAAAATGCCAAACAAACAAGAATGAAAACAACAGAAACAGGACGAGCATATTTTAACCCAAACGACCCAAATCGTTCATATATTAATATAGGTGTAATCATTGGATGATATGCAACAATAATAACAGCACCAAATTCGCTTAATCCACGAGCAAACATCATTATTAATCCCGATAGTATATTTTTCCAGGCAAGTGGCAACGAAATTGTAAAGAATACTCGAATTGGAGATGCACCAAGATTTAAGGCTGTTTTTTCAAGTTTTACAGGAACGTTCTCGAAACCATCGCGAGCAGCATTTATTAAAAAGGGGATACTAACGAAAGCCATTGCTAAACCTATTCCTATTGGATGACCTACAAAATTAAGTCCAACCGACGAGGCAATTTGCCCCAATACCGAATCGCGAGAAATAAAACCTAAAATAGCAATACCGGCTGCCGAATGCGGAATTACTATGGGTAAATCAACAATTCCATTTATAATATTCTTGAATCTAAAATTCATTCGAGAAAGAAAATAGGATAGGGGAATTGCCCCAATAGCAAAAAATAATGTGGTAAGAAAAGACACTCGTAATGTTAGCCAAATACTGTCAAGAACTTCTGTGTCTTTTGTTGTTTCGAAAAGTTGTAATGGAGTTGTTGCCAAAAACATGCTAATAAGCGGACTAATAATAAAGAGTAATATTAGTCCGCCTAGTAAACTAAAAATTAAAGGTATATTTTTGCTATTTGTCATTTAATTTTTAAAGAATGTGGGTTTTACAGTAATCATTGTAAAAAAGTATTGTTGGATTCCTTCACCTTCGACACCTTTTATGTATTCAAGTGTTTTTCCACCAAATAAAGTTGCATACCCAAACTGTAAATTAACAATGTCATTCATTTTCCAGCTTGCAATTAAATCAATCTCATTTGCTAAAAATTTATCTTGCTTTTCGCCTTCGTGAACATAATTATTAGCAAGAGCAAGATAATGATAATGAGCCGATAATTTCCATTTTTTTATTTTCGATAAATTTATTTTCAAATATCCATCAAGCAAACCTGCACTTTTAGTTGTTCCTGGAGTACTGAAATAATCCATAATGCCATTATATGCATGTTTGGTACCATATAAAATATCAAAAGCATTATCGTCTAGATTTAGCGTATCAGTTAAATCGTTACCCGACATATATTCAAAACCAGCCGTAATATTTAACTTATCTGTGAAGTTATGTCCATAAATAATATTTGCAAAGTATGAATTTACATTTTGACCTTTTTTATTTTTTCCAAACTGATAAAAACCTCTTACTTCCATATTACTTGCCGATTTTTTATATTTTACCACACAACCTGTTGTCATTCTATAATAGTCGGTATTTGTTGTGCCTTCCTTTTGATAAGCATCTGTAATAGTTAAATTTGCAATTGATAAATGTTCAAATTTCTTTTCAAGCCAGATTACATTTAAAAATTTATAATTACTGATAAGCTCTGAATAATCTGTACCGAAGTTGGATACTTTAGCCTGATTAAATGCTGTTAGCATCTTGAAATTTAACGATTCTTTATTGAAATCTAAAGTTATACCATCATGCGAAGAGCTTACTTGATTCCAGTTTGCTGCCGAAAATAATCTTTTGTTATCGATATTAAATGACTGACGACCAGCAGTAACGTCCCAGTAGTCAGAGAGTTTGAGTTTGAAATAAGCTTCAAATAAACTTATTCCGGGATCGTCGGCTTTAAGTTTTGATTCACCCCACACTCGATAATCCTGAATAGATAATCTAGAGCTTACGTTGTTGTACGTATGATTTAAATTTAATCGTGTACGTTGAGTTACGAAATAAGCAGGATTTGAATCTTCTGTTTTTAAAGTGCTATAACCATCCCTAAATTCAAATCTTGGCCGATACTCAGCATCAATATTTAATTGTGCTTTTGCTGTTATAATAATTATTATAAATGTGATGAATAATATACTTCGTTTCATTTTTTAATTTTTTGTTTTATTTGATATAGATTTTTCCCATATAATTTAGAGCTTGTCGCTATTTTTTGGCATACTGTTTAAGTTGTTCTGGGATTGCAGTGTATGTATCAGAATATGATGGAACCATAGACGGCTGCCCATTTTCTGCCATGATTTTTGTTCCACCGTGTTTCGATAAAATAAAATCTACAAATTTTATGGCTAGTTCTTTATTTGGAGCATTATCAGTAATTGTAATTCCATAAACCATAGCTTGTCCCGATTTGGTAATTGTGGTTCCTGGTTCTTTACCGGTAATATCAACTTTTGCATTTTTATAAAATTCTTTTAATTCGGGATTTCTCATGTTAATTGAATCAGGCAAAATAACATATTTTAATCCATGTTGTTGAGCGACTGATCGATATAAGAATAAATAATCGATAGTATTTGATTCTAATAATGCCAATAAATCAACCTCTTTTGGGCGAATGTATTCTTGATCTTTAGCTATAATTTTATCGGCAAATCCTGCAATATTATAGTATTGTTCAGATAGCTTTGAAGTTAATACAGCGCGGTAACCACAGGGATCTGAATTAGGATCAGCTCTGCCATAAAGTACATCATCTCGCAATAAAATTTCATGCCAATTTTTATCGTTGATTTCGTTCGAATATTTCGACTTATCATGATAAACAATGGCCATTTCATTGCTCGCAAATTTTATGTTCCAGCTTGCATAATCAGGAATTAATAATTCATCAATTATTGAATAATCGGCCGAAACCATAATGTCACAATCCTTATTTAAATCAGTAATTTTTCTGGCACATGTAACACTACCTGCCGATTCCAATAATATTTCTACATTTTGGTTTTCTTTTACAAATTCATCTTTCATTTGTTTGAAAGGAACAGAAAGACTTCCGGCATGGAAAATGATGAGTTGATTGTTTTCTGAATTTTTATTGTTGCAACCAACTATGATTATAGCTGCAAGTACAATGCTTAGTAATAATGTAATTCGTTTCATTTTTATTTTTACGTTTAAATTAGGATATGCAAAAATAAACATATCGATTAAAAATGAAAGCATTTTTGAAACTTTATTGAAAGAATATTTGGTTTGAAATTATATTTTGGGTGTATGATTTTAATAAAAAAACTTTGCAAGTTCTTACACGCAAGGTTTTGGTTAAAATTCGAAATAAGTTAAAAAGGAAAATAGATTTAAATTATCATAAGGCTAGTTGTCATTCTGAACGAAGTGAAGAATCTTTTTTATAAGAATAGATTCTTCGTTTTACTCAGAATGACAATCTATTAAGGTTTTATCTAGAAAGCAAATTTAATACCTTGTGCTAAGGGTAATTCTTTACCATAATTAATGGTATTTGTTTGTCTTCGCATGTATGCTTTCCATGAGTCTGAACCGGATTCTCGTCCACCTCCGGTATCTTTCTCACCACCAAAAGCACCACCAATTTCAGCTCCCGAAGTGCCGCTGTTTATATTGGCAATACCACAATCAGAACCAACCTCACTTAAAAATTGCTCACTTTCACGCATATTCAATGTAAATAATGATGATGATAATCCTTGGGGTACTTCATTGTTTAATTCGATAGCTTCGTCGAAAGTATTGTATTTAATTAAATATACAATTGGAGCGAAAGTTTCTTCTTGTACTATTTTAAAATGATTTTCAGCTTCGGCAATTGCAGGTACAACATAATTACCAGAAACATAAACTTCACGTTCTAAATTTTTTCCTCCAAAAAGAATTTTTCCTCCTTCTTTTTTTACTTCTTCAATCGCATAATTAAATGCCTCTACTGAATGTTTGTCAATAAGTGGACCAACTAAAGTATTATTTTCTAATGGATTTCCTATTTTGCATCCAAGCTGTTTGTAAGCTTTAATCATTCTTTCTTTAACTTCTTCATACACTTTTTTGTGCACAATTACACGTCTTGTTGATGTACATCGTTGCCCTGCAGTTCCAACGGCTCCAAAAACAATCGATGGAATTGCCATATCTAAATCGGCAGAATCAGAAACAATTACAGCATTGTTACCACCTAATTCAAGAATGGTTTTTCCAAGACGTTGTCCTACAATTTGTCCCACATGTTTTCCTACAGCTGTTGATCCGGTTACGGAGAATAGAGGAATCCTTTTGTCTTCTACAAAGTTGTCTCCTAAAACTGAAGATTTTGCTATAATTAAATTAAAAACACCTTCTGGTACATCATTATCCTTTAGAACTTTCTGAATAATATTTATAGTTGCAATTGCTGAAAGTGGTGTTTTTGAACTGGGTTTCCAAATTATAACATCGCCAGCTATTGCGGCCAACATTGAATTCCACGCCCAGACGGCAACAGGAAAATTAAATGATGTTATTACTCCTACGATACCTATTGGGTGATACTGATCATACATTCTATGATTACTTCTCTCGGAGTGCATAGTAAATCCATTAAGTAAACGCGATTGCCCAACTGCAAAATCGCAGATATCAATCATTTCTTGTACTTCGCCTAAGCCTTCGGTGTAAATTTTACCCATTTCTAGCGTAACAAGTTTTGCTAAATCTTCTTTAGATTCACGAAGTGCTAATCCAATCTGGCGAACTATTTCGCCTCGTTTAGGAGCAGGAACTTCTCGCCAAACCTTAAAAGCTTTTTGTGCTTTTAGAATTACTTTTTCATAATCTTCGATAGTGGCATTTTTTATTTTAGCAATTTCCTGATTGTCAATTGGTGATTCAGAAACTGTAATTGCTCCTTGTAAGTCAAACCATTCTGTTCCAGTTGTCACACCTGAGTTTACATCTTTTATTCCTAATCGATCTAATAATTCTTGTATTTCGGGTTTTATTTCTGTTGTAATCATTATTTCTGTTGTTTTTTTATTATCATTCTATTTCTTTTTGTCATTCCTGCGCAGGCAGGAATCTCTTATAAAATTAATTAAGAGAGATTCCGGATCTTCGCCCGGAATGACACCCTTTTTAAATTTTATTCTTTTTAATTGTCATTCTGATCTTGACTGCCGACAGGCAGGCGCAGTGAAGAATCTGTTTATTATATTGAAATAGATTCTTCGTTTCACTCAGAATGACATTAATCAAGTATTAATCTATTATTCCTCCATAAATGGATATTTATAACTTGTCGCAGGAACAAAACATTCCTTAATTGTACGTGGACTAACCCAACGCAGTAAGTTTAGTTTTGAACCGGCTTTGTCGTTTGTTCCAGATCCACGAGCACCTCCAAAAGGTTGTTGATTTACAACTGCACCAGTTGGTTTATCGTTAATATAGAAATTTCCGGCTGCATGTTCCAGCTTTTTCATAGCGTATTCTATCACATAACGATCTTTTGAGAATATTGATCCTGTTAATGCATATATGGATGTTCTATCAACTAAGTCAACCGTTTCTTCAAATTTGGTATGATCATAAATGTAAATTGTTAGTATTGGACCAAAAAGCTCTTCTTCCATTGTTATATAATGAGGATCTTTAGTTACAATAATAGTAGGTTCAATAAAATACCCCTTAGATTTATCATAATTCCCACCATGAATAATTTCAACATCTTTATCTTGTTTTGCACGATCAATAAAGCTTGATAGTTTATCAAACGATGCCTCGTCGATTACTGCATTTACAAAATTTGAGAAATCTTCAACAACTCCCATTTTCATGGTATTCATATCACATTTAATTTCGCAAAGAATTTCGTCCCATAGATTGTTAGGAACGTATGCTCGTGAAACAGCTGAACATTTCTGCCCTTGATACTCAAATGCACCACGTGTAATGGCAGTTGCAACTTGATTGGCATTTGCCGATTCATGAACTAAAACAAAGTTTTTACCTCCAGTTTCTCCTACGATACGGGGATATGATTTATATTTTGAAATATTATTGCCGATTTCTTTCCAGATATTTTGAAATACAGAAGTTGATCCTGTAAAGTGAATACCTGCAAAATCGGGATGTGAAAATATTACTTTCCCTGCAGCAGGACCTGAAACATAAATTAGATTAATAACTCCATCTGGCAGACCAGCTTCCAAAAAAATCTCCATAATAATACGGGCAGAATAGATTTGGGTGTTAGAGGGTTTCCAAACCACAGTATTTCCCATCATTGCAGGTGCCGATGGTAAATTCCCTGCTATTGCAGTAAAATTGAAAGGAGTTAAAGCGAATACAAATCCTTCTAATGCACGCTGTTCGAATCTATTCCAGTGCAATTCATCAGATTCCGGTTGATCATTAAAGATCTCTGTCATGTACTGAACATTAAATCTTAAAAAGTCGGCTAATTCACAAGCAGCATCAATTTCAGCTTGATGAACGGATTTTGATTGCGCCATCATTGTCGCTGCATTAATTCTAGCTCGATATGGACCAGAAATCATTCCTGCGGCTTTAAGAAAAATAGATGCTCTTTGTTTCCACGACATATTAGACCATTTTTCACGTGCATTTAATGCAGCATCAATTGCATCTGTTACATGATTTTCATCTCCTCGGTGATAATGACCTAATAAATGTTGGTGGTCATGTGGTGGATGTATTTCTATTTTTTTATCTGTATAAACCGTTTTTCCATCAATAATCATTGGAATATCAACGACATTTGATCTGCACCATTCAATTGCTTTAACAATTTTATCTCTTTCGGGAGATCCTTTTACATATGTCAAAACCGGTTCGTTTTTTGCCGGTGGAGCGAAGTATAAACTCTTTTGCATTTTGATTATTTATTAATTGCCTGCATGTTGTCAGACTTGTTAAACATTATTTCATTTTCAAAAAACGATATGCAAATATATGCACATCGAACCTATAAAAAATAAGATTTATATCATGTTTAGAATTATTCTAAATAGCATTTTTGTAAGTAAATAACAAAAAAGTAAACACTATGTTTAATACATAAGATTATTTTGATCGAAAGATTATCTAATAGCTGATTCCAGTGATGATATAATAAACAATTTATTTTTTGTTTTTCGACATTAACTGCTTTGGAATATTAAGTTTATTTACAAATTCTTCATAACGTGGATCATCGTGTAATGGTTTCCATATTGGCATAACTGAAGCCCAAGGTACCCAAACGTGATGTGGTTCATAAGACAGCCATTTGAATGCTTCATCATTCTTACCTAATGCTCCATATAACACAGAAAGTCCTACAGCATTCCAACTGCTGACTCCAGAGGTTTCAAGGTTATTTAAAATTTTTTCTGCTTCATCACGGTGATTTGTTACTGCATAAGTATAGCCCAGTGGCCAACTAAACCATGGTGCTATCTGTGCTAGTTTCTCATGTGCCTCAATTGCTTCATCTTCTTTACCCATGGCCAAATATGCCTCGCCAATTGCAAAAAGACCAAAAGGATTATCCTTCTGAATTTCGAATGATTTATTTGCTTCCTTTATTGCATCTTCATACCTTCCATCATAACAATACAATGCTCCAAGAAGTGAAGTGTATAAAGGATTAAACGGGTCATACTTTTGGGCTAGTTTATGCTCTACAATTGCTTCTTCCATCCTTCCAAAAAGATAAAGAGCCCATGCATAATGATAATGAGCAATGTCTAAATTTGGATTTAACTCAATCGCTCGTCTAAAATATTTGTCTGCTTTTTCAAATTCCCATAATTGATATAAATATACTTCTGCCAATGCAGCATAAACTTCAGCCATTGAGGAATCAATCTTAAATGCTTGAAATGCTGCAGCTTCAGCTTTTACAAGGGCATCCCCAGCATCGAGTGGTCCATGCGCAATTTCAAGATATCCTAGTGCCAGTCCTGCATATGCAAAAGGATCAGCCGGATCAATTCTAATAGCTTCATGAAGATATTCCAATCCTTTTTTAATTGTCTCTGGTTTAAGTTGGTTTACATTATACATTCCACGGAGATAAGCTTTATATGATTCTGGATTTACCTGCCTTGGTACTGGAAGTTTTTCTAAGTTTTCAGTAGTAAGCTTTAAATCAAGTTTTATGGCAATCTGTCCGGCAATATTGTTTTGTAATTTAAGAATATTACTCATATCACTTGAATATGTTCTGGCCCAAACTGCTCTTTCTTCAGGAAATGCCTGAATTAGTCTTACTTGAAGTGTTATTGAGTCACCAGAGCCTACAACTGAAGCTTCCACCAGAAAGTCTACATTTACTTGCTGTGCAATTTCAGGAATTGACATTCGATCATTGCTTAATGCATTAACTGTTCGCCCACCTACAACACGAAGAGGCTTAACCTGACTTAATTTGCATAACTCAGTATTCAGAGCATCTTGCTGTCCCTTAACAAGATAATCTTGAGAAGAATTACCTGTAAGATTACTAAATGGTAATACAGCTATTGAAATTTCTGAATTTGACCTTTTCTTAGTATTATCTATGTTTGAAATAGTAGCTTTTTGATTATTGATTATGATAGTATTATTAACTTTACCGGTACCTGAAACAAGAAAAAAATCGCCTGTTAAGGAAGTTGAAACCCAGGGTAATTGATTACCACTGGAATTTTTATGCACAAAAGCCGTTACTTTTTGGAACATTTGAATAGCGGTTATGCCTGGTTCATTTACATATTCCAACATTCCCGAAGTAAACAATCCATTTTTCCCATGGCCATCAGATGCAGTACTTCCTGGAGAAGTGGCATATGCTATTACAGAACCTACTGGTGCAGTTATGCTTGCCAAGCCTCTTCCCCTGGCAGCTCTTGTCCAGCTTCGTTCGTATGGATTGTCGCGGCATGCATCAAGAATTATAATATTAATATTGTTTTTTGCATCCTCCATTTTACCTAAAACTCTGTCGGCTCTAACACAATTATACTCAACATCTGATTCAGTATTTAATACTGCATCTACAGGAATTAGATAATTAAAACCTTTTGATTGTACGCCATGGCCTGCATAGAAAAACAATCCTACGTCATAATTTACTAAGCTATTCCCGAAATCATCGATAGCTCTAGCCAATTCTTTTTGTCTAAGGTTTTCGTGCCTTATAACTTCAAACCCGATAGCCTCGAGCGCAATTTCCATGGATTTTGCATCATTTTCAGGATTACGTAGGGTGCTCATCGTGTAATTGCCATTTCCAATTACAAGTGCCAGGCGACGTTCTTGAGAATTTACAGAATAACAAAATAGAAGTGTGGCGAGTGCAACGATTATTTTTTTCATTTCTTGTTTTTAAGATTTTGAAAACTATTATCAAACTATGTATGCAATAAGAGCGTAGATCTTTTATATTTAAGATATATTAAAATACGTGTAAGTTAGTGAAAATTGAGGTGAAAGTCAATAGTTTACAGAATACTGCATCTGGTGTTTGTTTTGAAAATAAGCCTTTTAAAATGTTTTAAAACAAGATTTTTATCATACTTAGAATTGTACTATTTTATTTATTTTTGTAAAAAAATAATTTAAAATTAAAGTTATGTTTGAGACAAATGAATATTTCGACGGAAAAGTAAAATCAATTGCTTTTGAAGCAAGTGAAGGTGCTACAACAATTGGTGTTATGGCTGAAGGAGAATATGAATTCGGAACATCTACAATTGAGTATATGACTGTTACATCTGGTGTAATGACAGTTCAATTGCCTGGCGAAACTGAGTGGAAGGTTTACAAAGAATTCGAAACTTTTATCGTGGCAAAAGATGTAAAGTTTAAAGTTAAAGTTGCCGGTGACACTTCTTATCGTTGCCTTTATAAATAAGTCTTTTTGTTAAAAGCAAATTATAAAATACAATGGGATAAATTTTCTCATTGTATTTTTTATTTGAAGCGATATGTTTATTTTTGCATATAGAACTTAACGTTAAAATTATGGCAGGACCAAAAGGATCAAAATATTATGATGTTTTTCTGAAGTTTAAAGTGCGATTGGAAAACACAGATAAGGAAGGGATTTTAGGTGACGGGAAGTTTGAGTTAATTAATTTTATTGATCAGTTAGGGTCGCTAAAGGCGGCGGCCGATAAAACAGGTATAAGTTATAGAAAAGCGTGGGGAAATGTAAAAGATGCAGAGGAAAAATTGGGGTTTTTGCTTGTCGAGAAGCATAGAGGAGGAAAGCATGGAGGAAACTCTTTACTAACTCATGAAGGGAAAAAATTAATTGAAGCGTATAAGGAATTATTGGTTGAATTCGATGATGCGATTTATCAGATAACAAAAAAGTTTTTTAATAAAGTGAATGAATAGAAAATATATTTTAGAATGTCTTCCAAAAAAACATTCTCAATCGTCAATAAAATTGATCATAAAACATGATTGTTAATTGGTGCCGTTTCGTGCAATAATGTTCGAAAATGGACGTATTTTTATAAACAAATATCGACTAAGTTACTCATAATTAGCAAGCAACATTATATGGCATAATATATGAAATGATCCACTTTAGATTTCTAAAAACATGTTGAGGTTTTTAGAAAAAAACTTAAAAAAGTAATTTATGAATATCAAGATACTATTTCGAAAGATATATAAAAATCGTAAATGGTTTGGATTAAATGTATTGGGTCTTTCAGTTGCATTTGCTTGTACTATAATGGTATATTCTTATGTGCGAAATGAACTGAGTTATGATAAATTTCATTCAAAGGCAGATAGAATTTCTCGGCTTACAATTAATTCAAATACCGGCAAAAGTTCAATGATTGATGCAAGAATTTGGAGTGGTTGGTTACCTGATTTGAAAGAAGTTATTCCTCAAATCCAAGATTATGTCAGATTATCATCATTTCGAAATGCAATAGTTACAATTGATGAGCACTCGTTTTATTCAAAAAAAGTTTTTAGTGTTGATAGTACATTTTTTAATGTTTTTGATTTCGAACTAATTAGCGGAGATGAAAAAACTTTGTTTAAACACCCGCAACAAGTCGTTGTTACGCAAAGTATTGCTAAAAAATATTTTGGCACAACTAAGGTTATTGGTAAACAGATAAAATTATTGCATCAAAAAGAAGAAGTTGCCGATGATTACACCATAAAAGGTGTAATTAAAGATTTTCCTGGTAATTCACATTTTAAGGCTGAGTTTATTTGTTCTTTTAATGTAAATAATCGTGATAATTGGTCATATTCTTATTTGTTACTTTCTCCCAATATTAAACGTCAAGAGGTACAAGATTCTATTCAGTCTTATTGGGATAAGCGATTTGCTGAAAACGAATATAGCCCTATTGCAAATTTACAAGGACTTACCGATATTCATTTGCATAGTCATAAATCGAGGGAATTAGAACATAATGGTAATGTTAATAACATATATTTATTGATTAGCATTACATTAATAATATTAATTATTGCCCTAATTAATTTCGCCAACCTAAACTATGTTCAGTTTTTATCAGAGAAAAAAAATTATATTGTAAAAACTGTATATGGTGCAAACCGTATTAAGCTTGCTAAAGAGTTTTTAAGTGAAATATTTGTATTAATCATTGCTGTATTAATTATTGGAAATATAATTGTTTATTATTTATCAAATATGTTTGGATTTAATTCAATCATTTTAAAGCTTATACCTCAGATTATCGCAATATCTTTTATTTTTTTATTTATAACAATTGTATTTTCCGTAATGCCTTTTATTTACCGAAAAACAAACACTTCATTGCTAGGTTCTCATACCTTCAAAAAGGGCTTGTTTAAAACTTTTTTAGTACTACAATTTACCTTATCCATTATTGCAATCATTTCGACGCTATTTCTGCAAAAGCAGATAAATCATATAAATAAATTGCATCCCAATGCAAAAAATGACGATATAATAGTAATGCCAAACAACCCAGAGCACGTTGTAGCTAAATATGAAACATTAAAAGAACAAGTATTAAAACATCCGGAAATACTTCAAGTGAGTGCTGTAATGGAAGAGCCTGCCGGTATAGTTGTCGATAATTTCCCGTACATTCTAGGTAATGATAATTCTGAAGATGTTAAAACCATTAACATTATGGCTATCGACTCTAATTTCTTTTCGTTTTTTGGTATCAAACCAATTGCTGGTACAATAAATTTAGGAACAACCACAACAATAGAGTGGGAGCAAAAAGCAATTCAAATGTGGCAAATGAACAATAATAATCAAGAAATCCCGATAGAATTAAAAACTGGATTTACTCCGATTCGAGGGAAATATATTGTTAATAAAATGGCTTTACATCATATGGGGATTAAAAATCCACAAGATGCAATAGGTAAAAGTTTTCAGTTAGATTTTATGGGAGAAATGTTCCCAAAAGGTGAAATAATTGGAGTTGTTGACGATTTTCACTATACAAACATGTATGTTGAAGAGAAACCATTAGTTATGGTTGCCCGGAAAATATTTAGTCATTGTTTTCTTTTTCGCATCGATGAAAATAACAAAAGTGGTGCAATTGATGCATTAAAAACTGAATGGGAAAAATTAAACCCCGACATACCATTTCAATACGAATTTGTAACTGAGAGTTATCGAAAAGTTTATCAGAGTGAATATGAGCAGTTTAGAGTTATAATGATATTTTCCCTAATTTCAATCCTACTTTCTGCCATGGGATTGTTTGCGATGGTTTCGTTTACTTTAAATATGAAGGTAAAAGAAATTGGTATTCGCAAAGTTAATGGTGCAAACATATCAGAGATTTTATTTAAACTTAACAAAGACTTTGTGAAATTAATAGCTTTAGCTTTTGTAGTTGCATCGCCAGTAGCCTACTTTTTAATGCAAAAATGGTTGCAAAACTTTGCATATAAAACAAACCTGAGTTGGTGGGTTTTTGTTTTAGCCGGTGTAATAGCATTATTAATTGCATTACTTACTGTTAGTTGGTTGACGTATAGCGCTGCACGAGAAAATCCGGTGAAGGCTTTGAGATATGAGTAAGTGTGAAAATTTGTGATTACAATAACAGTATTTAAAAGTGTTGGGCTAAAGCCCAGGATTAATAGGAATTTCATAACCCCTGCTTTAAAGCAGGGGTTAATTAGTACGCCATTTATGGACTTTAGTCCTTCAAAATAGAACTAAACAAAGCTGAATTAAACCTAATTTATAAAATTACAATATAAATTATCGGATATTTGCATATTAAAAAGCAATAACAAAAGTAGTTTCCATATAAGTTAAATAAGCTTATAATTCTGTTAAAATAAAATTAAGAAATTTTAAATAAAAAATGATTACCCAAAACACTGTTGAATTATATAAATCCTGGTTCGATAACTATGTAAATCAGTTTGTACGGCAATATCCAGAATTAGCCGAAAATATTGGGATTAAGGCTGATCATTCGAGAAAAGTAAGCAATGAGATCGTAGGAATTGCTGAGAATTTAAAATTGAATAAAGAAGAAGTTTTATTAGCTGAAACAATTGGACTTTTTCATGATGTAGGAAGATTTATACAGTTTGTAAAATACGGAACCTTCTCTGATTCAAAATCACAGAACCATGCTGAACTCGGAGTTGAAGTATTAAAAGAAAATAATATTCTAAAAGATTTATCCAAAGAATATCAACAAATCATTTACGAGTCAATTTTAAATCATAGTAGAGCAGAGATTATTCAAGATAAAAATGAAAAAATAATTTTCTTTTCGAAACTTATACGTGATGCTGATAAATTGGATATTTGGCGATTAATTACGGAATATTATGTGGTAAAGGAGCAAAAGGAAAATAAAACTCTGGAGCTTGAATTACCTGATAAAGATGAAATAAGTGATATTGTTTTCGAGTCAATCATTGCAAAGAAAGTTGTAATGAAAGAATCAATGAAAACATTGAATGACTTTAAGCTTTTACAAATTTCATGGTTGTTCGATCTAAATTTTGATTATTCCATTGATCGTCTTTATAATAAAAAATATCTGGATAAAATTTTTGAAACCTTACCTGAAAACCTACAGATAAGCCAAGTAAAAGAAATTGTAAATAAATATTTTAGAAATCATAATGAATCATTTACATATTAATACCTAAATATTTGAAGTTTAATTTTATTTTTGCACAAAATTTTAGAGATGATTAGCATAGAAGAAGCATACGATATTGTATTACAAAATGCATATAAATTAGAAACTGAAAAAGTTCTATTTACAGATTCATTAGGAAGAATTTTAGCTGAAGATGTAAAATCTGATATTGAGATGCCTCCATTTGATAAATCGGCAATGGATGGTTATGCATGCAGAAAGCAAGATGTTCATAATACACTAGAAATTATTGAAGTAATTCCGGCAGGTAAAATTCCCGAAAAAGAAATTGGTGCAAATCAATGTGCTAAAATAATGACTGGGGCGCCAATTCCAAAAGGAGCCGATTTTGTTGTTAAAGTGGAATCAACCGAAGAGTTTGAAAATAAGTTTGTAACAGTAATAAGCAAAGTTGGCAAACATAATATTAGTTTCAGAGGCGAAGATGTAAAAGCTGGGCAACAGGTTTTGAATAAAGGCTTAGAAATAAAACCGGAACATATTGCTGTTTTTGCTTCCGTTGGATACACTAATGTTTTGGTTGGGAAACAAGCCAAAGTTGGAATAATTTCAACAGGAGATGAATTGGTTGAACCTGATCAGAAACCTTCATTATCGCAAATAAGAAACAGTAATGCGTACCAGTTAATAGGGCAGGTTAAGGCCTGTGGTGCAATCGCTAATTATATAGGAATAGCAGAAGATACACCTGAAGATACATTCGATAAAGTGAGTAAAGCTTTAACTGAAAACGATATTGTGTTATTGACCGGAGGTGTTTCAATGGGCTCTTTTGATTTTGTGCCAGAAGTTATGAAAAAAGCGGGAGTGGGAATATTGTTCGATTCAATTGCTGTTAAACCTGGAAAACCAACAACTTTTGGTATTGCTGGTAAAAAATTCTGTTACGGACTACCTGGAAACCCGGTTTCTTCGTTTATGCAATTTGAGTTATTGGTTAAACCATTAATTTATAAATTAATGCATCGCACTACTAATCCTATTGAATTTCAGTTACCAATGGGAGTTAATTATAACAGAAGAACAACTGATCGTAAAGCTTATATTCCTGTTTATATTGAAAACAGTCAGGTTTTCCCTGTTGATTATCATGGTTCGGCTCATTTGCATGCTTTAACATTGGCACATGGTTTTATTTCAATGGAGATAGGTAAAGAATTAATTAAAAAAGGAGAGTTTGTGCATGTTCGACAAATATAATCGTAAAATAAACTATTTAAGAATATCTGTTACAGATCGTTGCAATTTGCGTTGTGTATATTGTATGCCCGAAGAAGGTGTTACAATACTGGATCATAAAGAAATTTTAAATTTTAGTGAAATTGTTAGTGTAGCTAAAGCTGCTGTTGGTAAGGGCGTTGATAAAATCAGATTAACAGGAGGTGAACCATTGATTCGTAATTCAATTATTGATTTAGTTAAAATGATTGGTGACATAAAAGGAATTAAGGATTATGCAATGACTACTAACGGAATCTTTTTGGATAAATTTGCTCATGATCTGGCAAAAGCAGGTCTGCATAGAGTGAATATTAGTTTGGATACATTAAATCCCGAGAAGTATAAGCAATTAACTAGTGGTGGAAATATTCAGAAAGTATTTGATGGAATTCAAGCTGCAAAGAAAGCTGGCTTAGAGCCAATAAAAATTAACTGTGTTATAAAAGATAATAACCAAGAACCTGATGCTGTGGCAGTAACGAAATATTGTGAAGATAATAATTTACAGATTCGCTATATTAAAGAGATGGATTTGGAAAAAGGCGAGTTTTCAATTGTGCAAGGTGGCACTGGTGGCGATTGTGCTATTTGTAACAGATTGCGATTAACAGCCAATGGAATGATTAAACCTTGTTTATTTAGTGATTTAGAATTTAATGTTAGAAAATTAGGTGCTGAAAAAGCAATCGATGAAGCTATTGGAAATAAGCCATTAAGTGGTCATGTAAATCATACTGGCAAGTTTTATAATATTGGAGGATAATACTAGTATAAAGTTTCAAGTTCCTAGTACTTAGTTTCATTAACTTTGAACTTAGTACTTAAAACTAAGAACTATTTTAAATTTGATAAAATTTAAAAGTTATGGGAAAATTAAGTCATGTTGATGAAAAGGGAAAGGCCAATATGGTTGATGTTGGTGCTAAGGATGATCAGAAACGTGTAGCCAAAGCTACAGGACATATAACCCTAAATACCGAAACAATTCAATTAATAAAGGATAACTCCATGAAAAAAGGAGATGTGCTTACGATTGCTGAAATTGCCGGTATACAAGGTGGTAAACGTACAAGTGAATTAATTCCATTATGTCATCCTTTACAAATTACAAAGCTTGATGTAAAAGCTACAATTGATAAAACGGGAGTTCGAATAAATTCTGAAGCTCATTGCATTGGTAAAACCGGAATTGAAATGGAAGCACTAACTGCTGTATCGGTAGCTCTGCTTACTGTTTATGATATGTGTAAAGCAATTGATAAGCAAATGAATGTGGATGAAGTTAAGCTTATTGAAAAAACTAAAACAAATTTATAGTGTCATTCCGGCCGAAGAGCCGGAATCTTTTTTAATTAAATTCCTGATCTCCAATTCGTTTTGTCAGAAATGACAGTTTATTTTAAACTTAGTATTGCTTTCCCCTTTCTTATACCATCAACTTTACAACTTATATTTTTCGAAATTGGGTTTGTAAGAATCACTTCGTTTGATGATCTAACTTTTGTTTCAATACCATAAATATCTTCAACAATTATTACATTTTCTACTTTTCCTAAAGGATTAGTCTCAAAAATTGTTTGCAGATATTTAAACGAATAAGTTTTACCTATTTCATAAAACGGATGCACAGGCTCTATTTTTAAATGACCATCAGTATTATATTTTGTGACCGTGCATTCTACTTCTTGTCCTATTTTTAGACCATAATGTTCGTACAATTCTTTTTTCAATGAATATGAGCTATTATACTGATCTTTAAATATATAATATTCGATTTTTTCTTCTAGTTCTTTTATTTCATCTAAAATAAAGATATATTTTTTACCAATTTCCAATGATATAATTGATTCCTTAGATTCCGGAAGAGCTAAAAATAACTGCCCTTTCTTAATTCTAAGCACTTCACATTTTATTGTTTTTAACTTCTGATTCTGACTTATACTTTTGGGTAAAGAACATGCTATTTCAATATCAAATTGATCTTTCACCAATGCTGCTTTTTCCTTTTCTCCAACGGAATTTAACTGATCAATGATTTTAATAAATTCAAAATTGCAAATATCACCTTCTTTATATATCGGATTTTCGGGTTCTAAATAAATTTTACCACTACAATTTATTTTGTCAATCTTACAATTGATTTCCTTCCCGATTTGAAGATCATAATGAGTGTAGCTAATTGCTTTTAGAAGATGCTTCCCTCCAAATCTGTTTTCAAGAATGAAAAACGATTCTTCAGTTCCCGGAATTTCAGTAAATCCAACAACTTTAAATTGATGATTTTCTCCTTCTTTAAATTTATATTGATTATCATGCATAGTTAATTGCAAAAATACCTTTTTTAGAGTTTAAACTATAAATATATCCATGTAAAAAGCTTTGTTTTTATTACTTTTACAGTCCAAAAAATATAATTCAATGAGCAATATAAAAGTACTTTCAGTAAATATTTCAGAAGAAAAAGGAGTAATTAAAAAACCTGTTGATAGTATTAGTATTACTGAAACTGGTATAGAGAACGATGCGCATGCAGGTGATTGGCATAGGCAGATAAGTTTATTGGCTAAAGAAAGCATTGATAAATTTGAAGAAGTGCTTGGTAGGAAATTGAAGTTTGGCGAATTTGCAGAAAACATAACAACCGAAGGCATTACTCTTTATACAATGAAACCAGGCGATAAACTTAATATAGCCGATGTGGAATTGGAAGTAACTCAGATAGGGAAAAAGTGTCATGGTGATGGCTGTGCTATTTTTAGCCAGGTTGGGAAATGTGTAATGCCTAAAGAAGGAATTTTTGCTAAAGTTATAAAAACAGGTAAAATATTGCCTGGAGATGGAATTATTTATACTTCACAAGAATAATTAAATATTATGATTGAAGGAAAGGTTATATCGGTTAGTTTGTCATCAGAGCGCGGTCCTAAAAAGCCAGAAAATAAACTGGAACTTAATTCAAAAGGTATTGTAGGAGATGTTCACTCTGGTACCAGTCGACAGATTAGTATTATTGACATTTCACATATAATTCGATTTAGAGAATTGACCAACGCTCGTGATACTGAGTTCGGCGAATTTGCCGAGAATATTACTGCAGAAGGATTACACGATATTGATTTTCAGACATTCGATCAATTGCTTATTGGCGATTCAATTTTAGAAGTTACACAGGTAGGAAAACCTTTTTATGATCAGTTTAGGGAATTAGGTAATTACGTGATGCCTCGTGTTGGTGTATTTTGCCGTGTAAAAAAAGAAGGCATAATTAAACTTAACGATAAAATAGAATATATCCCCAAAGTTTATAAAGCCTTAATCGTTACATTAAGCGATAGAGCAAGTGCAGGTGAATATGAAGATCGAAGTGGTCCAAAGATATTTGAATTATTAGATTCATATTTGAAAAAGTTGCACATAAAATATCAAATTGATAAAAAAATTATTCCTGATCATAGTGAAAAGCTGAGAGATGTAATGACAAAAGCGAGACAGGATAAATACGATATTATAATTACCACTGGAGGAACAGGAATCGGGCCACGAGATATTACCTTAGAAACTGTGCAACCAATGTTGGATAAAGAAATTCCAGGTGTAATGGAAATGATTCGAATGAAATATGGACAAGAAAAACCAAACGCGCTATTAAGCAGAGGAGTTGCTGGAGTAATGGGACAAAGCTTGGTTTATACCTTACCAGGCAGTGTAAAAGCTGTTCAAGAATACATGACAGAAATTTTAAAAACAATGCAACATTTAATATTTATGTTGCATGGAATTGATTCACATTAATTATATTTGAGCAATCTAATTTATTAACTAACTATACCCAAGTTAAAAAGTACATAATATGGATAGGAATAAAGCTGAAGGCTTGTTGAAGAAGTATGTGAGGAAAGATAAAATGCTTTATCATAGCTATGCTGCAGAAGCGGTTATGCGTGCATTAGCCGAAAGTTTAGGGCGCGATGTTGAAAAATGGGGCTTAGCAGGATTACTCCATGATATCGATACAGAAATTACAAATGCAGATCCTCTAAAACACGGTTTAGTGGCCGAAGATTTGTTACTTGATGAGGGAATTGATGCGGATATTGTAGATGCAATTAAAATGCATAACGAAGAAGCAACAGGACTGGAGCGTACAGCCGAATTCCAACATGCCTTAGCTGCAGGAGAAACTATAACAGGATTAATTTTTGCAGTTGCATTAGTATATCCCGATAAGAAGATTAAGGATGTAAAACCTAAATCTATAACTAAACGAATGAAGCAAAGTGCTTTTGCAGCTTCCGTTAGTCGGGAAAATATATTGGAATGTGAAAAGATAGGACTTTCATTAAATGATTTTACTGAAATTGCCCTTGGTGCAATGAAAGAAATAGCAGATAAAATTAAATTTTAATCTTTTTTTATTTGTCTGTGCTTAAGAGAATTAGTCCTTCTGTTATTGAATTAGTACATTTAATTTTTTGATTATCAGCCATTTAATTATACATATAGGCTTATTTTAATTTAAACTTCTTATAAATAGCAAATTTTGAATTCAACCATTTAAAACGATACTCTTAGGTCTGGGCTTATTAATATATTCTTTTTAGCATGTTCTAATTCCTGATTTGATTTTTTCATATATTTGAAACCTAATTTAACCATAGTCTTAAAACTTTCTTACTTTCATTTCGCATTAGCGAAAAATTAACAATGTTTAATTTAAACCTAGCTTATGGAATTATTTAAGGAACAAAACAAAATGTCGGCTGTAATTCTTGCAGGCGGAGCAAACGCGCGATTTAATGGCAAAACGAAAGCTAATATTCAGATTAGTGGCGTTAGAATAATTGCACGTACAATAAAAATTCTTCATGAAATTTTTGAGGAAATTATTATTGTAACAAACACTCCAGAGGATTTTAAGGGCTATCAGCATTTTACTATTGTGCCTGATGAAATAAAAAATGTGGGACCTCTGGGAGGTATACATGCTGCCATGCGTGTAGCAAAAAATGATTCTGTATTTGTTTTTGCCAGTGATATGCCTTGTATATCAAGTGGATTAATAAAAAAACATATTGAGTTTTATTATAAAAGAGAATGTGATGCTGCAATTCCACGAATTAGAGAGGATAAAGAGCCTTTGCATTCAATTTATCACAGGAGAATTTTTGACAGATTGGATAAATTCTTAAAAGCACCAAATAAATATTCTTTCGATAATTTTATAAAAGATTTAGATATTAGATATAACAACCTGGACGATATAGTAGAACACAGAAGGGCATTTATAAATATTAATACACCACAAGATTTGTCGTGTATGGCACTATATGACGAAGTACACCATTATTAAAATTTCAAAATAATAGAGTGAGCCAGAATCAATTGATTCTGGCTTTTCTTGCCTGTCGGCAGACAGGTTTATTTTGGTTTATATTCTTTAATGGTAATTTTTGGAACAGGATCATAACCATGTGTTCCCCATGGATGGCATTTGGATAATCTTCTTAATCCTAACCAACCACCTTTGAAAGGTCCATGTGTTTTAACAGCTTCAACAAAATATTCGGAACAAGTAGGTGTGTGCCTACAAGATGCTGGCGTAAATGGAGAAATGCCCCATTTGTAAATATATATTGGGATTAAGAATATGTATCCTATTATTTTGGAGATTACTTTTAACATTTAATAAATTTAGATTGCAAAGGTATTATAAATAAAGTAAAAAATTGTTTAGGAAGATCATCCCATAGTTTTAATTATTATGTCATTCTCGCGAAAGCGGGAATCTATATTCTACATAACTTGAGATTCCTGATCTTCACTTCGTTTCGTCAGGAATGACAAAATATATCTGTGATTTAGCTTACGAATCCTTTATTTTATATGCCTTTTCTTTTATTGTAGCTAAACCAATTAAAGCAAATATCAAAAGTATTATTACCCAGGCCCAAAATGGAAAAACAGGAGGATCGTCAGTTGCGTAGCTATGCAGACTTTTTCTAAAATAATAATTTAAACCAAAGAATGTCATTAAAACACTGCCAAAAGCTATTACGGAACTAATATTAAATATGAGTCGTGATTTCATTTTTGGGATTAACCTAAAATGAAGAACTATAGTATAACATAAAATAATAATTAACGACCAGGTTTCTTTAGGGTCCCATCCCCAATAACGTCCCCATGATTCATTAGCCCATATTCCACCTAAGAATGTTCCTACAGTAGCTAAAAAAAGACCAATAAATAGTGATTTTTCATTTATATAGCTTAGTTCTTGAATTACTAAAGTTATTATTTTGTTATTTTTTTGAGACTTAAAAAGAAACATATTCATATTTATAATTCCTAACAAGAATCCCAAGCCCAGGAATGCATATCCGATTGTTATAGTTGCAACATGGAAAATTAACCAATATGATTTTAATACCGGTTGTAAATTTGTTAAATGGGGATCATAGTAACTGTGTCCGGCTGTCATTAATATTAAGAATGCCAATATAGCCGTTCCTGAAAGTGTAATCTTCGAATGACTTGTAAAAGTAAATCCTGCAAGTAAAGCTCCCCATGCAACTAATAATAGAGTCTCATAACCATTACTCCAGGGTGCATGATTGGTTAAATACCATCTTAAACCCAGCCCAAAAGTATGATATGCAAAGGCAAGTGCTAAAAAAGAGACCAGAATCTTAACAGCCAATTGTATTAATTTACTTTTCTTCCTATTGAAATTTTCAACAATTGAAAATATCATAAGGACGAATCCCAATAATCCATAAATATATTTCAGTTTGATAAATATATTGGCCTTATTATAAAATGTTTCTATATTAATTTTAATCCTAGATGGAAGAATATTTTCTGGAACACTTTGCCTTTGTATATTTTCAATATATCCCAAAATTTGATTTGGTCTTGAATAATTTCCTGTTTTCTGTGCTTCTATTGCTGTATTAACATACTCTTGCATTATATTTCTGTAGCTTAGGTTTGAGATTTGAAAATCAGCATTGAGCATCTCTAGTTTGCCAGTTAATGGTTTATTTGCTTCAGGATCACTCCAGTCTATCCATTTATTATTTGTTGAATTTTGTTCTGGGAATATTTTCAGTAATGAACCATTATATGTCCTTATGCAAATATTTACCCGCTCAGTTAACTTAATAATTTCTTTGTTGAATTTAGTTTGTTCTTTTGGTTTTTTATTGAAAGCAGTTTGCAGATAGTTTTCTAGCTTGTATCTGTTTTGCTCATTAAAAAAATCATTAAAAGAAGCGTATTTGTTACTAATTCCCAAAATATCTCTAATAGATTTATTACCAACATAAATTATATCTTGTTGCTTCCAGAATAGTGGATTATGAAGCATATCTAAAAAGACATGCATTGCATCCATTCTTTCATTTTGTTGTAGAATGATCTTGTCTTTTTTAGAGATTTTGTGCATTACATCATAGGCCAACGAGTTTACGGGTGCAAAACGTCCCTCGTATGATTGCACAAGTAGTTTCCCGAACTCCTCAGCATGGTTTGCTAATACGTGATTCTGGGTTTGGTTATTGGTTAATGCAAATCCACTTAAACTAAAAGCAGTGAAAAGGATTATTAGTAATTCCTTTCTTTGTAATCTAATATTTTTAATTTTTTTGCTCAATACATTGAATCGTGATTTTTTTGATAGCATTAATAGCAAAAATCCTATACCCAAGAGAAAATATCCTATGTAGGAGATAAGTGTTCCATAAAAATCATGATTTACAGAAAGAATTGTACCTTTTTCATCTTCATCATATAATGTTTGAAAAAACCTATATCCATCATGATCTAGAACATTGTTTTTAGATATGGAATGGTTTTCCTTTAAATTTTTCCTTTTATCAATTAAAACTACTTCGCTTAAATAAGATGAAGGGCTTTGTGAGCCCGAATACTTATTTAAAGTAAAATTATTGAGGTGTATTGAGAAAGGTATTTTTACAGGTTTTGGGCCATAAGTTATTTCAAATTCACAATCATTAATAAATGTGCTCGTTGCTTTTTGGACATATTTTTCATGATCATAAAACAATTCAACTTTTTTACTGATTTTTCCCAATTCTATGTTTGCAAGAAGTACGTCAATTTTATTGTTATCGGGATCTCCTTTAACCCATTTTATTTTGGCATACTTATGATATTTTACAAAAAGAAACATCTCTCCGTTAATACTATAAACATGGTTTTCTTTAAAATTGCCAATTGAGTCTTTTTTTATGATTTGAGCAGCCATTTCCGATTTTTTATTCGTTCGAATAGGGTAGGGCGACTGAATAAAAAATGCATTGTTTTGTTCTTTAATATTTACAGAGTTTGTTATGGTATTATTATCATACGAAAAAGTAATATTGCCTAATTTTTTATAGGCACCTTTTTTAATATAAACAGTTTCAATACCTTCTTTACGTGCAACCGATAATTCAATAATTTCTTTGTCTCCAATATGTGGAATCATAATTTCCTCTGCATTTCTTATATACTCTTCAAAGCTTACTTTAATGGTTTTATTATTATTGAATTCAAATTCCTGATACTTGGGATTCTTTCCTATTTGAGAAAAATAGACAGGTTTATTCGTACAAAAGGATGCGTTATTGTTTATTTCTTTAATTTGGAAATAAGGCTCTAAACTAAAAATTAGATTTGATGATTCGTTCTCTCTAATGTGCATATCACCTTCAAATCCAAAATAGCGTGTAATACCGGCCCCGACTATCATTATGATAAAAGCAATATGAAGTATGAATGAAGCTACTTTTTCTTTTCGGAATAGTTTATGTTTTTTGATATTTCCAAGTAAATTTAGACTCAGTAAAACTAAAATTGCTTCAAACCATTTGGTATTATATATTAATACTCTGGACGTAAAAGTATCATAATGATTTTCAATAAAAGTTGCGATGCCGATAATGATTCCTAAAAGAAGTAAAAGTATAATAGTTGTTTTATTGGAAAACAGAATGGAGTTTATCTTGCGTTTTGGACTTCTCATTCAGTAAAAATAATAATTTGTACTCAAATAAAAAGAGGGTGTCCAAGAATGGCATCCTCTTTTTTTATTAATTAGTTTAGATTATGTTTTTTTTAAGTTAAAACTTAAGGAATAAATTTTCAGTCCAAAAAGCCTTAAAAACAA
>JAQIBH010000041.1 GCA_027859205.1 Bacteroidales bacterium
TATCAATTCTATCAATGTCATGTGTTAATTGAAAACCAAAATTTTTAAAAAGTTTTTTTGATTCAAACTTAAAGTTGTTTTTTTCACACCAATACTTTAATCCTTTAGTAATAATGTCAAAATAATAGTTAACAATAGGTTTGTTTATTATTGATAGTTCTTTTTGAATTGAATCATTATATGGAAATCTCCCAAATCGATCTTTCGATTCAGAGTTGTGTTCCTGTTTTCCTGAAAGCAAATAAAAGGATGAAGTAATAAAATCATGATTAAAAATCAGATTATTTCTATCATCAATATAATAAAACTCATCAAGATCCAAAAAAGGGAATAGTATTGGAATACTGTTAATTGTTTTTATATCATTGATGTTAAATCCTTTTTCAGATAATGCGAAAATAATTTTATTACTATAATTGTGAGATATGGTTTTTGATTTGGATAAGAATATAAAACTATCTTCAAAATTTTTCAAATTAACTGTTAGGCTTAAATGAAATAATACATAATCAAGTTTTTGTTTATCTATTAAGTTCATTTAGAATTATATTTTACAAGTGGCTATTAAGTCTATACCACGTTTTAAATGCTTGTTTGTTAGATAAAAATCATTTAAATTATATTCAAAATCAGAATGAAGATTTTGAATATAATTAGGGACCAATTTTTCACCTCTTTTATCAAAAAAATCACTAATAAAAATTAGTTTAAATTTTCTTGAAATGAAAAGTAATGTTTTTTTAATAGGAATTAACATAAGAAAGTGACTTAATGGAGTTTTAATCCTTCTTTTTTCAGTTTTTTCAATAAAATTATTTCCCCTAATAACAGATAATTGAACTTTTGAGAAATGTTTTTTAAGTACTTTTTCAAATTGTGAGGGTGAATATTCTATTTTATGATATTTGTTTGTTGGTTTTTGAAAGGGATGTAAACGAAATAAGCGATTGGGAGTAGTAAGAATTGCATATCCGTTAGGTTTAAGCAATCGTTTAATTTCGTCTAAATATATATTTGAATCAAGTGGATTTATATGTTCAATAACTTGAAAAGATATGACAATATCAAATGTACTTTCCTTAATTTTAAGACGATCTAAAATATTAGCATGTACATATTCAATATTTTCATTTGTATTATTTTTTTTAGCATACTCTAAAGAATCAATATCAAGATCAACAGTTGTAATTGAATTAGCGATTTCTGATAAATATTTTGAACCATATCCGGATCCACATCCAATCTCCAAGACTTTCTTATTTACTGCAAATTCTTTAACATATTCATAGGCTTTCAAATGTCTATAATATAATAATATATTGGCTTTGTCATTTTTTCTAAAATTATCTGGGTTCATCCATTCTTTGCTCATGTTAAATCACTTTTTATTTAAGATTGCTCTAAAATTATTAATAAAATTACTTTGTTCATAATGTTCAATATTTAATAATAGTTCTTTTTGATACTTTTCTCTAAGTTCTGGTTCAGTTATTAATTTTATAATAATATTTTTTATTTCATAAATATCATTATAATGTAACTCTTGCATTGGAACGATTTCTTTTTGTCCACCTGAATTATGGACTATAGGGATACTTCCTGCTGATATTGCTTGAACAGTAACAATTCCAAAAGGTTCATTAATCATAGTGTGAATAAAAAAAGTAGACTCCTGCATCTTTTCAGATAAGTCTTTGTATGTTAGATTGTTAAGCAGAAATACGTTTTTAATCCTATTCTCTTTAATAAATGATTTACATTTTCTAAAATAATAATCGTTTTCGTCTGCAAATCCAATTAAATAAAATTTAATTTGTGAAAGTTCTTTAGCTATTTTGATTTGCTCTAGTTGTCTTTTCGAAGGATGGAATCTTCCTAAACTGCAAACCGTAATTTCTTCATTCTCACTATTTTTTTTATTAAAGAATTCAACTGGGGGATAAATAATTTTGATTTTCTGTAAAAATCTTGCGTTATATTGTCTTTCAATAGCATTTTTAGTAAATGCTGAATTGGCTATAATGAGATGATTAGAAATACTTGGCTTTGATAACTTATATAAACATCTTGCAATAAGTTTGTCAATCATAAGAACAGACTTAGAAAGGAAATGTTGGTTAGTTTTAATTTGGTGTAAAGATTGATTTCTTAGAACACGGTCTTTTCTTGGATAATGAATATAAGAAATTAGGTTTGTATTCTTATTTAGAAAATCGAAAGTGTTATTGCTATTGATTATCAGAGAGTATGATTTGATTTTTCTATTAACAAATATGTTAAATAGAAGTTTATTTGTTTCAGGAGCTTTTCTAAATAAATTTGGGGCAATCCTTATATAATTAAAATCAATTTCTTTATTATATTCTTTACGTATTTCATTTTTTGATAAATTTAATTGGTAGCTTATAATATCAGGGATTATTTTTTTTTCATTTAGTATAAAAATCATTTCAACAAGAACAGACAATCGTCCTCCTTTAACTATCTCATCTTGTAATATGGCAACTGTCATATATTAAAGTTTATAGTATTTAGATGCGAATTGATTACATTTATTTATTAATTGTTTCTTCAACTTTTCCTCCCATTTATCATATTTGGGAAAGGTTCCCTTTTTTTGGACATTTACCTTTTTATTTAATGATTGTGAAACTATAGATTTTTTAAAATCTATTTTGAGAAAGTTTAATAAATCTATAATGCTATTTGTTGTTAAGTTATTAAAATTAAAATCGATACAATTAGTTGAATGTTTTGATTTAAATTTTTCAATAAACAAGTTCGTTTCATTCCATAACCAATAAGTTTTCTCAATTTGTGAATAGTTTTTCCAATGTTCATTTTGAATTTTATCAATAGGAGTTATTCTTTTTATGTCATCCGAATTGTTGGGTGTATAATAGTTTCTTCTTATTCCAGATCGAACAAATTCCCCAGGATGTCTATATAAATGGACAAACTTTGCATCAGGAAAAAGTTCAATGAGAAATGGAGCAAAAAAAGTTATATAATTGTTAGTTTCAACATACCTTTTCTCTGTTTTGAATGAGTAACGTAAAAATTGTTCTCTCCCTGCAAAGAAAATTTCTTTTAAAAGTTTTCTTTCAGAATTAGTTAAATTTCCATTGCTAATAATTTCATATGTTAATTTACCTTGAACTGCTAAATTGGGTATTGGGTTATGCAATACCATTAATGATTTGTCATAACTTAATAAATCAGAAAACCATTTTGTCCCACATCGTCCGGTTGAAAGGAAAAATACAGGATTTTTAATATATTCGTTCAAATCAGATCGTAATTCAAAAAGACTTACTCGTTTTTTCGATTTACCAATTTTTAATCGCCAGTAAATATCATCTAATGAAATATTTGTAAGTTCTTTTAAATTCATATTTTAGTTCTTTAAGAATACAAATTAAGTAAATTCTTTCCTGCTATTTGTATATTATATTTTTCTTCGACTGCAATTTTCCCTTTTATTCCCATTTCTTTTCTCAATCTCTTATTTTTATATAGAATTTCAATTTTTTCTGCAAGATCAATTGAATCTCCGCTTTTAAAGACCAAACCACAGTTTTCGTCATTAATTATTTTTGCTTGAGGCTTACAATCTGATACAATTAAACCCTTTTCAAAGAGCATATACTGAAAAATTTTATTTGCAACTCCTGATTCGTGCTGTGCGTTTTTTACAATCGGGGACAAACAAATATCACTAACTGATATGTACGATGGTAATAAACTAATATCTTTCCATGAGTAATGTATAATCCTATCATTAATTTCTGGATTTGAAATTGTTTCGTTAAACAGTTTCTTTTCTATTTTATCAACAGGACCAATAAGTAGTAGTTTAATTTTATTATAAGACTTATGTAGTTTTTTTAAAGCTTCAATTACAGTGTATATGCCTCGTCTCTCAGAAATTACACCAAAATAAAAAAGTAGAAAATCATCAGCTTTATCAAGAATATTTTTATCAATTGTATAATTGTTAAATTCCTTTAAATCTGGAACATTAGGGTAAATCGCAAATTGGTCCTTTTTAAGAAATGAATATTTAATCAATAAATCATTTCTGAAAGTCTCACTTAAAACAATAATATTTTTCGGGTAACTTAAATACTTACCTTCATTTTTTTTCCATTTTGCTGGGCGAATCAAGTATCTCAAAGGAAATTGATACATCCACTTGTAGCCTTTTACCGCGGCAGGATAATTTTCGTGTAAGTCGAGCGTAAAGTCAATATTTGTATTCTTTGTTGCATAATAAGCTGCCTTTGACATGTACAAATCATGAACATGTAAATTATCAATGGAGTACTTTTGAATAAATTTTTTAATTTGTCGTTTCCAGAAAAGGTTATAAAATTCAAAAGTATTATTAAATGCAAACAGAATATTTCGATTTTTTTGGCTTATACTAATTCTTGATACATTAAGACCAAATAAAATCTCATTTGATTCATACCTGCCAAAATTAAAGCAAAGAACAAAAACCTTAAAGCCATTATCCTGTAATATCTTACATTCATTTATGACTCTTGCATCGCCATACAACTCATTATCTACTACAACACCAATATTTTTCATTTATATAATTTTGAAATTCAAAAATACTAAGAAAAAAGAATGAATTGATTCATATTAAATAAATTTAATGGAATCTACAATAATTGTGTTATTTTTAAAGTTTAAATTATTACAACAAATATTTAATGTTAATGATTATGAATAAGCAGCTTATACAAAAAATAACACCTCACCTTACAGCAGTTTTTATTTTCTTAATAATTAGTGCAATTTACTTCTCTCCACAGTTAAAGGGTGATAAACTGCATCAGGGTGATCAATTACAATACCAAGGTATGAGTAAGGAGATTGTTGATTTTCGCAATGAAACAGGAGAAGAAGCCTTATGGACAAACTCAACTTTTGGAGGCATGCCAGCTTATCAGATTTCAGTTAAAAGCAGTAATCTGGTCAAAAAGACAAAAGATTTGGTTCTTAAGATAATTCCAAGACCCATAGGATATATTTTCTTTTCGATGATTGGATTTTACATTCTACTTTTATGTTTCAATGTAAATCCATGGCTTGCGATTATTGGTGGCATTGCATTTGGATTATCATCAATAAATATGCTTTACCTTGCAGGAGGACATAATGCAAAGGTTCATGCTATATCTTTTATTCCTCCTATAATTGGAGGTATATTTTTTGCCTATAGAAAGAATTATATTACAGGCGCAGCTTTAGTAAGTTTATTTGTTAGTTGGCATTTATCTGCAAATCACTTTCAAATGACCTATTATTTGCTTTATTTAATACTTGCAGTAGTTGGCGTTGAATTATATTTACATTTCAAAAATGGTTTATTTAAAAAATTTGTTAAGATTTCTTCTGTTTTATTGATTGCGGGAATTTTAGGAGCTCTACCAATTTTTTCAAATTTGTTTTTAACATATGAATATAGCAAATATACCACACGAGGGGAATCCGAGCTTACAATAACTGCAGATAATAATACAATTAACAAAGTTGAGAATGAAGCTTTAAATAGCGATTATATAAAACAATATAGTCTTGGTTTTGGTGAAGTATGGTCTTTGGTAATTCCTGATGTAAAAGGTGGGAGAATGAATCTTATAGGTAACAAAAAGGAAATAATAGACAATGTTAATCCAAACTACAAAAACACTGTGGCTCAACAAGCATCATATTGGGGCGAGCAAGCATCTTCCGGTGGAGCATTTTATTTTGGTGTGAGTGTATTTTTACTATTTGTACTTGGTATGTTTATGGTAAAAGACAAATTTAAATGGGCTTTATTAGCAGTTTCTTTATTAGCTATAATATTATCCTGGAAATATGGAAGTATAGTCGATTGGTTTATTGCAAACGTTCCTCTTTTTGACAAATTTCGAGATACAAAAATGATGTTGATTTTAGTACAACTATCTTTTCCTTTATTGGGATTTTTATTTGTAAATACATTACTTAAAAGCGAGATTAATAAAAAGCATTTTATCTATATTTCCTTAGGTGTTATAGGATTAATTCTGATTTTTTATGTTATGCCAACTGTTTGGTTCGACTTTTTTAATAGAGCTGAGGTTGCTCAATTCGACAAGCTTTTAGCTAGTTATAAAAGCAATCCAAATGCATTAATGCAAATAAGAGAATTAAAAGACGAAATTGTTAGCGCACGAATAGAGATATTCAAAAAAGATTGTTTTAGAAGCCTGTTCTTTGTATTGTCAACTGCTCTGATCATATATTTATTTATCATTAAAAAAGTTAAGCAAAATGCATTTTTATTGATCCTGGGAGTTATAATTTTGGTTGATTTGTGGGGCGTGGACAAACGCTACTTAAATGATGAGAATTTTGTAAGTAAGCGTCAGGAAAAGCAATTTTTTCAAATGACTGAAGCAGATAAATATATTCTTCGGGATAAAGATCCTAATTATAGAGTTTTGAACTATACTGTATCTCCATTTAATGATGCAAGCACATCATATTATCATAAATCATTAGGTGGTTATCATGGGGCAAAATTGAAGCGCTATCAAGAATTAATTGAGTATCAGATTTCAAAAAACAACATGGATGTTTTTAACATGCTAAATACAAAATATTTTATAGTACCTGATAATAATAAACAACCCTTAGCTCAACTAAATCCTGATGCATTAGGAAATGCATGGTTTGTTGAGGATTTTAGAATAGTTCCAGATGCAGATGCCGAAATTCAAGCTTTAAGCGAATTTAATCCTTCTCAAGAAGCAATTATAGATGCTCGATTTGAAGATTTTGTTGCTGGGAAAGATTTCACTAGAGATACATTGTCAAACATTAAATTAGATTCTTATAAGCCAAATCATTTAATTTATTCAGCAAATTGTTCGGAAGAAAAACTTGCAGTTTTTTCAGAAATTTATTATCCAAAAGGATGGAATGCATATATTGATGGACAAGATATTGATCATTTCCGAGTTAACTATGTTTTAAGAGGATTAGTTTTACCAGAAGGTGAACATACGGTTGAGTTTAAATTTGAACCTAAATCTTATTATATTGGACAAAAAGTATCTTTTACAAGTTCCGTATTATTACTTTTAGTTTTATTATTTGTCTTAGGACGCGAAGGATTAATTTTTTATAAAAAAAATTATAAATAATATAGTCTGTTAGTAAGATTAGTTTACTAAGAGACAATTATTTATTTGTATCTTTGCACGATTATTTTTGATACTAATGAGTAAAAAAGAAAACAATACAACCAAACGCAGATTAAGAAGTTCGTATGTTACTTCTATTATTAGTATTTCGTTAGTGCTTTTCCTCCTTGGCTTACTTGGCTTATTGGTATTAAATGCAAATCGATTATCAGATTACGTAAAGGAGAACATAGGCTTTTCGGTAATTCTTAAAGAAAATATTAAAGAAGTTGATGTTATTCTGTTACAGAAAAGTCTTGATGCCTCAGAATACGTAAAATCTACTATGTATATTACAAAAAATGAAGCAGCCGAAGACCTTCAAAAGGAATTGGGCGAAGACTTCGTTGAGTTTTTAGGATTTAATCCGTTGTTAGCTTCTATTGAAGTACATTTATATGCAGAATATGCAAATCAGGATAGCATATCTTTAATCGAGAAAGATTTACAACAATACGAGCAAATTAAAGAAGTATTTTACCAAAAATCGCTGGTTAGCTTGGTGAATGAAAATATTCGTAAAATAAGTTTAATAATATTAGTTTTTAGTAGCTTATTAATGCTTGTGGCAATTACCTTAATAAACAGCACAATCCGATTGGCAGTTTATTCGAAGCGATTTATTATAAACACAATGCAGTTGGTTGGAGCAACACGAGGTTTTATTCGCCGTCCATTTTTATACAGAAGTGCAGGGAATGGTGTTTTTGCTGCTTTTTTAGCAATGGGATTCTTAGCAGTTATATTGTATGCAGCACAAAAAGAGTTTCAAAACATTATTAGTTTTCATGACATAGAAATTGTTGGAATATTATTCCTTAGTGTTCTTTTATTTGGTATTATTATTAATTGGATATCCACATTTTTAGCTGTATCCAAATATTTAAGAATGAAAGTTGATAAATTATATTATTAATTAAAATATTGATCAAATGTCAAATAAAAATAAACCTGAAGATAAGAAAGTAGAATTTGCACTCGGAAGAGAAAATTATATTCTTTTAATAATTGGTTTTGCAATTATTGTTTTTGGTTTTCTTCTAATGATTGGCGGAAAAGCAGATAACCCAAACGAATTTAACGAAGAAATTTTTAGTTTTAGACGAATTACTCTTGCCCCAATAATTGTCCTATTTGGATTCGTTTTTGAAATTTATGCCATAATGAAAAAGCCTACAGAAACCGAAGAAAAATAAATTATCGTAATAAAATTTTATGGATTGGATAGAAGCATTAATCCTCGGAATAATTCAAGGATTAACGGAGTTTTTGCCTGTTAGTAGTAGTGGGCATTTAGAGTTAGTAAAATTTATTTTTGGTAGCGAAAATGCTCCCGAATCTAGTATGCTAATGACAGTAGTTTTGCATGCTGCAACAGCACTAAGTACAATTGTTATTTTTAGAAAAGAGATTAAAGAAATATTCGTAGGATTGTTTCAATTTAAATGGAACGAGCAAACAAAATTCTCGCTAAAGATCGTGCTTTCAATGGTGCCAGCGGCAGCTGTTGGAGTTCTTCTAGAATCTGAATTAGAAATGTTATTCAATAATCAAATAAGACTTGTTGGATTTATGCTTATTCTTACTGCAGTATTACTTTATTTTGCCGATAAAGCAAAAACTACAGATAAAGGTGTAAGTTTCTGGAATGCAATAATAATTGGAGTTTCGCAGGCAATTGCAATATTGCCTGGTATTTCACGCTCAGGAGCAACAATATCAACGTCTGTTTTACTCGGAATCGATAGAGCAAAATCTGCAAGGTTTTCATTTTTAATGGTAGTTCCATTAATATTAGGCAAAATGGCTAAAGATATTGCGGGCGGTGAAATAAGTAATGATATGACTAGTGCAATGCCTTTATTGGTTGGGTTTATTGCCGCTTTCGTTGTTGGACTAATAGCTTGTGCTTGGATGATTAAAATCGTAAAGAATAGTAAACTTACATATTTTGCTATTTACTGTTTGATAATTGGCTTAATTGCAATATTCTTTTCATTTTAAGAAAATATATTTGTGAAGTTAGATATAAAAAATATTGAAGATTTTCAAATAGGAGTTATTTTACCAATAAACAAACCTTATAAATGGACATCTTTTGATGTTGTGAAAAAGGTAAAAAACCAAATTGTTAAAAAAATTCGTCAAACAACAGATATTCGGCCAAAGAGTTTTAAGGTTGGTCATGCCGGGACATTGGATCCTTTAGCTGAAGGATTAGTTATTGTTTGTACTGGTAAAGCAACAAAAAAAATAAGTGAATTGATGGCTGGTGAGAAAGAGTATGAAGCTACAATAGAACTTGGGAAAACAACTCCTTCTTATGACCTTGAAACTGATTATGATCAAACATTTACAATTAATCATATTAGTGAAAAGGATGTAAAAGAAGTATTAAAAACCTTTATTGGTGAACAAGATCAAATTCCACCTGTTTATTCAGCAAAGAATGTTAATGGTCGCAGGGCTTACGATTATGCTCGAAAGGGTGAAAAATTAGAATTAAAATCAAATAAAATAACAATAACCGAAATAGAATTATTAGAATATAATATGCCCAATATTACAATTAAAGTGGTTTGTGGTAAAGGAACTTATATTCGAACTTTAGCACATGATATTGGCATACGTCTAAATAGTGGAGGACATTTAGTTAAGTTAATCAGAACACGAATAGGCGGTTATAAAATCGATTCCTCTTTAACAATAGAAGAATTAGATCAAGCATTAATAAATTTGTAACAAATTAGACATTTCAACGTATAAGGATGTCACCTAAGTATAACGATATAAATAATTGAAATTAATGAAATTATCTCAGTTTAAATTTAATCTTCCTAAAGAACTTATTGCGAAATTCCCAGTTGAAAATAGAGATGAATCTCGACTTTTAGTTGTGCATAAGGAAACAGGAAAGATTGAGCATAAAGTTTTTAAAGATGTTGTTAATTATGTTAACGATGAGGATGTAATGGTATTTAATAATACCAAGGTTTTTCCTGCTCGATTATATGGTAACAAAGAAAAAACTGGTGCAAAAATAGAAGTTTTTCTTCTAAGAGAGTTAAATCAGGAACAACGACTATGGGATGTTTTAGTTGATCCTGCGCGTAAGATTAGGATTGGAAATAAGTTATATTTTGGCGATGATGATTTGTTAGTAGCTGAAGTAATTGATAATACAACCTCGCGAGGTCGTACTTTAAGATTTTTATTTGATGGCTCTTACGAAGAGTTTAAAAAAGTACTCTATGAATTAGGAGAAACACCTTTACCAAAATTTATTAATAGAGAAGTTGAACCCGAAGACAAATTACGTTATCAAACGATATATGCTAAACATGAAGGAGCTGTAGCTGCACCAACAGCAGGGATGCATTTTAGTCGTGAATTAATGAAAAGACTTGAGATTAACGGTGTTAATTTTGCAGAAATAACATTACACGTGGGTTTAGGTAACTTTAGATCCGTTGATGTTGAAGATCTTACTAAACATAAAATGGATTCTGAGAAGATTAATATTTCGGACGAAGCCGTTAGAATAGTTAATGAAGCTAAGGATAAAAAGAAAAACATTATTGCTGTAGGTACAACAGTTTTAAGAACTTTGGAAACTTCTGTTTCTACAATGAAACATTTAAAACCGTATGATGGTTGGACAAATAAATTTATTTTTCCACCATACGAGGTAAAAGTAGCTAATATGATGATCTCTAATTTTCACCTTCCATATTCTACATTGTTTATGATGGTTTGTGCATTTGGGGGTTATGACGTAACCATTGCAGCATATAAGAATGCAATTAAAGAAGGATATCGATTTGGTACTTATGGAGATGCAATGTTGATTTTATAATTCTAAATACTAAAGATATTTTAAAAGGTTGGTGTTGAGCCAACCTTTTATTTTTACGCTTTAATTCATTACATTTTGAGGAGCGCCATTAAACCACTTAAATATATTCTCCATCACAATTTTTCCTCGTAACTTGATTGCTTCTTTTGTTGCGTAACCAATATGAGGAAGCAAAATTGTATTTACTGATTCAAAAAGAGGATGACTTTTTTCTAAAGGAGGCTCTTTTTCGTAAACATCAATGGCTGCCCCGGCAATTAGGTTTCTATTTAATAAATCAGTCAATGCGCTGTAATCTACAATAGCACCTCGTGCTGTATTTATTAAAATTGATGATGACTTTAATAATTGGAGTTTTTCTTTTCCTAATAAGCCTGTAGTTTCTGAGGTAAGGGGTAAATGCAAAGAAACTATATCGCTTTCTTTTAACCTGAGTTCGACGTAATACATTTGCTTAAACTTCTATTTGCCAGAAGCTTGCTGATTTCATGTTAAAAAGTATCAAGTATCAAGCCCCAAGTATCAAGAAATAGATTATTTTGTCTTGAATCTTGATACTTTGATGCCTAAAATAATAAAGAGTCTTAATATCATCTGTTTAGTCGTATTCTTATATCGAACTGACGTTATTAACAATTTTACATGACAAAAGTACAATGACATGAAAAATCATACAATACCTAAAACATGGTATTTTAAGACTTTTTTGTCTTTTTTTATTAGTGGCTGATTATTAAGGTTTTAATTCAGAGAAGTACTGCGAAATGGAATTCTTTCGAAGTTTATATAAAAATCAAACAGTCGATTTGTAAAACCGATGTACTGCAATTTATTATAATTAAATGATGTTAAATCAATTTATTTCTTTATTTCTAAAAGCATTTACAAATAAAACATCTCCTATTTCAGAATATCCCTCGAAAAGCTTTTCGCCCTCGTGTTTTATTTGCTCACTTCGGAACCCAATCATTGTTAAACCTGCCTTTGCTGATTTCTCGTTAATTAAAGTTTTCAGACTTACACTATCATCGGTTACAACAAACTCAACATTTTTTAAAGATATCGGCAATCGTCCTGTTTTTACTAACTCCATTAATTGATTTGTAGCCTCATCCATTTGTCCTGGACGGCGCACATTAAATATTTTAATTTTGGCACCTTTCCAATCAGAATGACCCATAATGATATAACTTAAAAGCACCATTAAGTTCAGGTTTTCATAATCAACCCTACGAACCCAAATATGTATTCCTTCATGAAAGTTAACACCTCTATTTGATCCTCCAAGAATACATACATCATAATTACCTGAACGTACTAAAGGATAATTTTCAACAATTTGCTCCAGATTAACTGGATCTTTCTTATCATATTCAAATAAAGCTAAATTATTATCCAGTCCTGAAATCCCCGGTAATTGAATAATTTGAGCAATGGCAGAAGTATACGACGGCGAAACAATCGTATCAACATAAACATTGCTGTCTCGCGATTCAGCTCGTTCAATAAGCAATTCCAGAGCCTCTTGTGCTTGATCATGTGCCGCCCTGGAATAATAACCTTGAATGTATTGTATATAAGTTCCAAATCCATACTTATCTGAAATCCATGTTAATAGTTTGAAAGCATTATCGCGATCAGAATTAACTTCAGTAACACAAACAGCAGATGGATGCCAGCTTGCCTTTTTCTTTATAGATTGATTTTTTTGCAGATATACTTGTAAATTCCTATTTACTTGAAATAATGCACTACGAAATATTGATTCAAGTCCTTGTCTTTCCGAATGATAATAACTAATGTAAATATAAAGAGTAATCATTATTCCTATTGCTAAAATAGCATATAAAGAATCCATTTTAAACATAATAAAAATCGAAAAGACAAAACCAATTAGCGATAGAATCCAGTGTGATCGAAATGTTGGTCGATATGAAGGCGAAGATCCAAAATGATTTAAGAAAGAAATTAAACACAAAGACCCATATGTTAACATAAAGAATATTGAAATAACTTTGGCTACAGCATTAACATCACCAATAAAAACAAATACAAATGCAATAAGAATGGTAATTACAGAAGCATTAAAAGGTTCATTTGTTTCAGCCTTACCTTTGGCCATTTGTCGGTTAAATCGCTGAAAGGGAAAAGTTTTATCATGGCCTAAAGCCTGCAATGTTCTTGGAGCAACCATAATTGAACCCAAAGCCGACGAAATAGTTGAAGCGGCTAAACCTAGTGGAATAATCCATTTCCCATACATTGCAATATCGGACATTACTAATTGATTGTTGATCAAATCATCGGGAGAAGCCGAATTATTAAGTTTAAAAACAATAAAAATGTAAACTATTATACCAACAAAAGTACCTGCTACAGTTCCCAACGGTATTGATCTTCCAGGATTTTTTAAATCTCCCGACAAACCAACACCCGCCGTCATTCCAGTAAAAGCAGGAAAAATAATGGCAAATATGAAAAAGAAGTTATCCATATTTCTTAATGGACTGTAAGCAAATCTCTCGGTTGTTTCAGCAGCATATTCAGTTTTACCAATAAAAAATAAAAATATCGATACAAATAAAATAGCTACTACAAAATATAAGGCCTTAACACCCATATTGGCACCTTTTCGAAGAATTAGAATTGCCAATAATGCCATTGCTGGTATGCTAATTACTTGTCTGGGCAAAGAAAAATCATAGGTGTTTTGAAACCAATTAAAAACAGGCTCAAAAGCTTCTGTAAATGCAATAACATAAAATGCAACACTAATTGCTTGCGACAAATATAACGCGATTCCAATTGTTCCTCCAATATTTAAACCAAATGATCGTGAAATAATAAAATACTCACCACCACCCTCAACACGTTGGTTGGTAGCAATCTCAGAAATTGCAAAAGCTGTTGGAATAGTTACTAAATGACCAATTAAAAGAATTAAAAGTGCACCTGCAAAACCAAGTGTACCTACTGCAAAACCAAATCGTAAAAATAAAATAGCACCTAATATTGTAGAAATAGCTGTAAAAAATACTGGAGCAGTGCCAAAACTCTTACCTTTTGTTTGTGACATATAAGTTAATTTTAAGACACTAAATTTAAACAATTATCGGTTTAATAATTAATGAAGTCAAATATTTAAATAAAAAGAGGGTGTCCAAGAATGGCATCCTCTTTTTTTATTAATTAGTTTAGATTATGTTTTTTTTAAGTTAAAACTTAAGGAATAAATTTTCAGTCCAAAAAGCCTTAAAAACAA
>JAQIBH010000074.1 GCA_027859205.1 Bacteroidales bacterium
TTTCAGATTTGCAGTCACCCACAACACCCTTGCCAATCGCTAATGCTTCCTATCAACTCGGCGCATACAGAGACTTACACTCTGTCAGATTATTACCATGCCCGACATACTAAAAAAGGGATTATCGATTGATAATCCCTAATGTATTGAAAAATTAATTTTTATATCTTCCCAGCCTCTTTTAATGCAATCTCTAATTGGTTAACCAATTCTTCCATTCTTTTAACTACAGCTAAATACGGTTCTTTCGTATTTAAATCAACACCAGCTTTTTTTAACAAATCAACTGGATAGTCATTCCCACCAGACTTTAACAAAGTTAAGTATCTTTTGTGCGCTAATTTTGCTTCCTCTTCACTATCGGCTTGTTTTATTTGATTAAACAAACTACTTGAAGCTGAAAAAGATACTGCATAATTATATACATAATAATTATAATTAAAGAAATGATGAATTCGAGGCCAGCTATAAGCAGAATTTTCTGACTTTTCCATTATTGTTCCGTTATACTTTTCATCAATCTCATCATATAAATTTGCCATGATATCGGCATTTAATGGTTCATCTTTTTCGATCTTTGAATATAAATTGTACTCAAATTCGGCAAATTGTGCCTGACGATAAAATGTTCCTGAAATATTATCAATGGCTTGTACTAATAAAGTGATTTTCTCATTATTACTTTTTGCATTTTTTATCATATAATCCAGCAACATTTTTTCATTAAATGTAGATGCTGTTTCAGCGACCATACTTGCATAGTTTGCGTAAGTATACGCTTGATATTTATTTGTTAACATACTATGAATTGAATGTCCAAACTCATGTGCTAAAGTAAAAACATGTCTGCGAGTACCATTCCAGTTCATTAAAATATAAGGATGAACTCCATAAATCGACCAGCTATATGCTCCACCTCTTTTACCCTCTTTCTCGTTTACATCAACCCAGCCAGACTGAAGTGCATTTGCAAGCAGTTCATTATATTCATCGCCCATTGGCTCCAAACATATCTTTACTAACTCTACTGCTTCATCATAAGAATATAATTTTTCGAAATCAACTAGTTCTAAAGAACCATCTGATCCATAATATTTTTCTAAATCCAGCGCTTTTTTTCTAAGTTCTCGGTATTTTAAAAGAGAAGCTATATTATTACTTGCAACATCAATTAAATTCATGTAAACATCTTTTGGAATATTATTTGACTCCAAAACCCCATCTAAACAACTTTCATAACCTTTTAATTGAGCACTTGCCCAACGATTTTGTAATACACCTAGAATTATTTCTGAATAAGTATTTTTATTTTTTATGTAAGCGTCAGCCAATGCTTCAGAAACTGCTTTACGATCTTCTTGTACTTTATTTGTTTTATAAATTTTTGATGCATTAGCCGGACTGGCAACAACTTCTTCGCCAGTTGAAAGAGTTACTTTATGAAACTCCATATCGGCTGTTGACAATGAGCCATAAATTTTTGAAGAAGCACTTAAAGCTTTGCTATAATACGTAGAAATTCTTTGTGTTTCTTCATCCAAAATATGTTCTAACTGACGATAGAAGCTATCAAAATCATGCTCATAAACTGCTAATTCTTTGTTTTCGCTAATCCATTGATCAATTGTTTCCTTTGGAATTGCTGCCAATTCAGTTTCTACCCAAGTTGTGTTTCTTCTTAAATTTACAAATGCTGTTTGTATTTGTTGCAATTTAGTTACATATATTGAGTTTTTTCCGTCAATATCTTGGCCCAAAGATGCATAAACGTATAATTTTGAAGATACTTGAGAAGTTTTTTCGGAAAACTTTCGAAATTCAAGTAATCTTTCAACATTACTTCCTAATGTTCCCTTAAATTCGAGATATTTAGGAATCTGTAATTCCATAAATTCCAAATCTTTTTGCCATTCGTCCCAATCGGCATAAATATCGGTTAATTTCCAATTGTACTTATAATAATCCTTATCTTGTACTTCTTCTTGTGCAAAAGAAAAAATATTGACAGCAAAAATTGCTAAAAATAATAATGATGTTTTTTTCATCTAATGATATTTAATTTTGGTTAATAAATAATTTTACAAATCTAAGGGTTTTGACAAAATAAAAAACAGAAAGTTTAACGTATCAATAAACAATAAACTAAAATTTTACATTTATTTTGTTAAAATACATTCTATGTCCTATTTTTCAAGAATTCTTTTTATATCAGTCAAATAATGATGAAGTGATTTCTCTGGATTTTTTTATCGTTATTCCACTGCATTCCGATACTAATATCAAGCTCCTTTTTTATTGCTAATTCTGAATCTATGGTTTTGTTATTTGATTGACACGAGGTCATTAAAACAATAACAAAAAATACAATTATAGATTTCTTCATTTCTTTTATGTTTTTCACATAGAACTATTTATAATAAAATGGTTTAAATTTGAAATCAATTATTTATTTGATTTAGAAAAAACATGTTTACAAAAGCAATAGTAAGAAAACCAGCCAGAACTTACGCGAATGGGATTACTACATCAAATTTAGGTAAGCCAGATTTTAAATTAGCTTTAAAACAGCATGATGCATATTGCGAAGCATTAATTAAATGTGGATTAAAATTAATCGTTCTCGATCCAGATCCAGAATACCCAGACTCTTGTTTTGTTGAAGATACTGCTGTTTTAACAAAAGATTTTGGAATAATTGCCAGACCGGGAGATAAAAGAAGATTAGGCGAAGAACTTGAAATTAAAAAAGTATTAGAACCTTTACTTAAGTTATACTCAATTGAAGATCCTGGATCGCTTGATGGCGGAGACATTATGCAAGCTGAGAATAACTTTTACATTGGCTTATCTACACGAACAAACTTATCAGGGTCAAAACAACTTGCCGACATACTAACAAATAATAATTATGAAGTTTACTCTATACCAGTGTGTAACTTATTACATTTTAAAACAGGGGTGAATTATTTAGGCGATAACAATCTGTTAATACATAAAGAATTTTGTTCTAAAGATGATTTCAAATCATACAATAAACTGGTAATTGATGATGATGAAGAATATGCAGCCAACTCATTACGAATAAATGATTTTGTGATCACACCTAAAGGATTTCCTAAAACAAAAGAGAGTATTGAGAAACTTGGCTATAAAATTATTGAATTAGAATTATCTGAATTTCAAAAAATGGATGGAGGATTAAGCTGCTTATCACTTAGGTTTTAATATAAAATTTCAGCTATTAATATGAAGCAACCAAAAACTCATACCTTTAGCTAATAGTCCCAATGTCGTTTAGTAAAGGTTTTATTACTTAAAAAATTAGATTCCTGCATTCGCAGGAATGACAGCAGGGCACGAAAACAAAACCTTTGTCATTCCGCACTTGATGCGGAATCTTATTAACTAAACTACATTGCTAATAGCTTTTTAATTAAAAGATTTATTGTTTAACGATTTAAATCATCTTTTCTGTCAACCAAAATAAATTTAGAGAAATCGGATGTTTTATATAAAGAAAAACTCTTCGATTTTCTTTTTTCAGTCATATCTACAAAATAAAATTCTTTATCAATAATTTTAGCATCAAAGAATTTACCTTTAAATTCATATTTTATAAATAGGCTATTCCCTTGCAGCTTATAAATTTTATATTTAGTAATAATGTAAATCCCTCCTTTATAATCGATAAATTGATTTGGAAATTCATAAATGGATATTTGATTGCCTTTATAGTTTATAAATTTATTATCCGAGTTGTAATACATTAAATCTTCGTTCCCAACAAACGAATAAATAAAAGAACCTTGTAAAGTATCAACCTTATAATTACCCAAATTTATTTGAATAATATTTTTAGAATTATAGAATGCCAACTTATTACCTTTCTCCGATATTTTAAGGTTTATAATTCGATCTGAAAGTATTGTGGCTATAAGTTTACCCCGAGAATCATAATGCTTAATATAGTCTTTTTGCGTATCGACTATTTCTAAACTTGTAATAAAGCCAGTTGGAATTTTATAAAAAGAATTCCCGTCGAAAACGAATGAATCAGTATTAACCTTAAAATTTCCATTAATTTTTTCAAACCGATAATCTGGAATCGTGGGGATTTCTACAATCTCAATTTTACCTAATTTATTTAGCTTTTGTGAGAATGATGAAAGTGACACAAAAACCAAACAAACGAATACTAATATTTTTTTCATGATTGCAGTTCTTTAAGTGGGGACAATAATACAAATTTATAATAACAGGCAATAAATTAATTATTTGTTAGAATTAAAAATCTCATACTTTGAAATATTCCATCTTTGAAAGAAAAACAGAAGGGAGGTTTTCAAAACTCCAAATCCATATTTCACACTTCTTCTAAAGTTAATTGAGGATGACTGCTCGTCGTATTTTGAAGGACATGATATTTCCGATATTTCAAAACCTGCGAAATGTATTTGTGCTAACACCTGATTATCGAACACAAAATCATTAGAATTTACTTTGTAATTTATTTTTTCTAATACCTCACGACTGTAAGCTCTAAATCCAGTATGATATTCTGAAAGATTCGCTCCTATTAATAGATTCTGTATAAAAGTCAAAATCCGATTAAAAATATATTTATACAATGGCATACCTCCTTTTAAAGCGCCTTTGCCTAATATTCTTGAACCTAAAACAACGGGGAATACATCATTCGCAATTAATGTTACCATTGATGGTATTAACTTTGGAGAGTATTGATAATCAGGATGAAGCATTACAACAATATCGGCTCCTAGTTTTAATGCTTCATCGTAACAAGTTTTTTGGTTGGCTCCATATCCTTGATTCTTTTCGTGAAGAAAAATATTATGTATTCCCAACTCTTTTGCCTTTTGTACAGTTCTATCGTTACTTTTATCATCAACAAGAATCACCGTATCAACAATATTAAAAGGAATTTCTTTATAGGTTTTCTCCAATGTTTTTTCAGCATTGTAAGCAGGCAGTACAACTACAATCTTTTTATTATTTATCATTACTAAATAAATCTGGATTTAACTGCTTTGCTTTCAGAAAACATTGTTGGGACTCTGCATTTTTTCCCATATTTTTATACAGATACCCAAGGTTTATTAGAGCAGATGCATTTTTCGAGTTATAATCCATATAATAAGTTGTTTCCATAATTTCAAAAGCTTTTTGAAACTGCTTAAGATTCGCATATGTCATAGCTAAATTAATTTTCAACAATGGATCATTTGGATCTAATTTAACCGCTTTTGATAATGAGTTGGCGGACTTTTCATATTCTTTTGTAATTCCGTATACCACACCCAAGTCTTTAAAAACAGCTATATTATTGGGATTTATTTTTACGGCCTTCTCTAAATAATAAGATGAAAGATTCAGTTCATTTTTATAGCGACCATAAATTCTCCCTAAATAATAATTTACATAAAAATTATTTGAATTGTACTTTTCAAGTTTTTGCAAAACAATTATGTTTTGATCTGCTTTTTCAAGTTTTTCAAACTCTTTATTAATTTTTGAATTAAATAAATTTAGATAGACCTGTTCATAATTTGGAATTCTTTGTAAAATCAAATCATAATAATTAAATAAGCTATCCAAGTTATGATGTCGTTCCCATTGTGCATTCCCCATTAACAATAGTGCTTCATTGTATTCTGGATGAATTTTGATTGCCCTTCTCAAATAGAAAATCGCCTGATCAAGATATTCAATTTTTAATTCATTATTCTCTGGTTTTATGGCTTCTTCGATTAATTTACCCCCTGCCGAAGTGTTACTTTTTGCACTATTAACTGATGTCTTTACATCACTCGTAAATAATGTAAAATCATTTTCCCAAACATGATTTCTACTTATCGTTTTTACTGAATAAAAGACCAGAATTGCAACTAGAATACCTGTAACATAAGATGTATTTTTTACCCAAAGAGGTAAGTTATTTGAAATTAAATATGCAAGAATAATAATGAATCCGAGAGATGCTGCGTAAATAAAACGTTCATTCATAAATACACCAATAGGAAATAAGATATTTGACATTGGCGAAAGTGCAATCAAATAAAAGAAAATTCCAAACGAAACAATTGTTCTTTTCTTCAGGCCTATTAAAGCGTATATACCCATTCCAAAATGAACTATTAAAGCGATTACAACACGAATATCACTCCAATTCATTATTGGAATATGGTAAGGATAATAATCATATGTTAATGGATGTGGAAAAATCAATAATTTAATATATACCAAAAGTGTGTAAAAAATTGTTGCGTACTTTTCAGAAAATGTCATTCCCAGAAATGAATTATTCATTAATTCCGGACTAGGAGCAAAAGACATTCCCCCCACAACTTTCCCTCTTACATAAAAATATATTGCTGAAGCAATAACCAGCGGAATTAATGTAATTATTACTTGCTTAAATTTATTTTCTCTATCGATAAAGAAATAAATACTTAAAGGGATTATTGCCAGAAATGTTATTGCAACTTCTTTTGAAAATAAAGCAAATAAGAAACTCACAAAAACAACTAAAATATAAAATGGCTTTTGCTTGTCGATATATTTTATAGCAAAAAATGTAGTCAATAAAGCCCCTAATAATGATAAAATCTCGTCACGACCTTTAATGTTTGCAATCACCTCGGTATGAATTGGATGAGCAAGAAATAACAAACTTGCTACAAAAGCAATTGACAAATACCATTTCGTAGGTTTATAATTCTGAAATAATCTTTCGAGTAAAATAAGTAAGATCAAAATTGTTAATGCAAACAATAAAACATTTATCAGATGACTAACAAAAAGAAGTAAGCTTCTTTTTGAGTACATTCTATTTAGATTAGACAAGATCTTTTGTTTTTCGCTTTCGGATATTGAATTCTCATTATTTAAAATACTTTTTTGTTGCAGAGTTCTTAAATTTCTATTTTCTGTTTGAATAGTTCGAGATAAATCTTTTAAGAGTTTTTGTGATGGCAGAATAAATTTAGGATTAGAATTCTTATTCATCCTATTTTCTAATGTTTCCTTATTAATATCGTCAAAAGCTGTTCCCATAATCAACTGCCACTCTATTGCAAAACTTACCATTGACAGTGGACGATATCTGCCACCAGAAACAAGATTTTTATCTTTTTGATCGAAAAAACCGTTAAAAAACTCTTCAGAAAATAGATCATCAATCCCATTAAAACCACTTAATACATATTCATTTTCAGTAATTACCATTGTGTCATCCAGAGTATAATCGTGGAATAAGGTATTACCGTAAAGAATAAAAGTTAATATGATAATGAAGATATACTTGGTTGTTCTTTTCATGTCTTACATTGGCATCATTAGAGAATAAATATATCAATTTATTTTACATTAATTATTTACTTTAAAATGATTTAATACTCGTAATGCTCGTAAAGTATTCCATCGGCTTGGTTTCCCAACTTTCTCCATATAAAAATGTACATTCCCGGGATGATTTGCTTGTAAATTCCAGATGTTATCTTTATTTCGTTTAATAATAATAATATCAATGGCATCCTGCATTCTTTCATCATATTCGACCTCAGCAAAACGAAAATAATCCAACGCACGTAGAATATCATATCGCCAACGTGAAGGGTACGACAGTTTCGTAAACCTTTTATCTATTATTTCGCCAGTTTTATCAGATTTAAACAAACGATGTTCAAGAATAAATTCCTGTGATTCTTTTTCAGCTTTTATAAGTTCATCCAGTCGATATGTATAATTATTTTTTTTGTATTCTAAAATTCCTTCCAACACGGATATGGTTGTATGTAACGAACTGTGTTTTGCACCTGATCTGTTTAAACGGCAATTGAAACCTCCATCCTTCATTTGTTGTGATAGAATAAAATCTACAACAGATTCCAGATATTTTTCGTTTGCTTTAAAGTAAGAGCAATAGTTTAAGGCCATTCCATTAATGCAAACATCACTGTTATAAGTTGTCCCAATCGGATGAATTCCTCCATCTTTAATTTTATTTTGCTTTAATATAATTTCTATTGTTTGTTGAATTGGTTTGCATGAATTTGAAATTTCTAGGTTTCTTAAATCTAATAATGTATAATGCGTTGAGGTCCATTTGGGTTGATAAAATGAACGTCCCCAATGTCCATTTTCATTTCTTTTGTCGAGAAATTGCTTTCCCCAGCCTTCGGTTTCAATTCTTTTTTTCAATTCTTTTCGCTCTTCACCCAACAAATCGCGATAGGTCTGATATTGAATTGAAACATCACCTTGCAGAAGCCAGTCTATAATTTCTTTATTGTTCATTTTGTTTAAATTAAAATAAAATAAAAATACAAATACAAAACAATTCACTAATTTTTATTTTCTATTCTCTCCACACAACGATACATTGCTTCACGCAAAGCTACTTCTCTGGGATCGTTAACAAGATATAATCCCATTTTTGACATTACATAAGCATAGCCAATTTCATTTTGTGGATCAGCAAAACCGAAAGAACCTCCAGCTCCCGGAGTGCCAAATACAGTCTGGTTATCACCATATAATAAATCAGGACCTGGTTTAATAAATCCAAAAGAAAAATAAGTATCTAAACCCATAACAATGTCAAAAGCTCCATTTGGAGGAACAGATGCTTCTTGTGATAAAAGATCAATAGTTCCCTTTTTCAAACCTAGTTCCTTCGCTCCTTGTGCAAAAACACTATATACTTTTGCTATGGATCGAGCATCTCCTATTCCATTTCCAGATGGCATTTCAACTCTTTGAGTTGAACGACTGTTTGGGCTAAATTTCTCGGGAATTTTAAACGACTGATACAAAATTGATTTTTTATCTCGGAAATCCTTTCGCATCTTTTCAGGCATTTTATTCATATTAAAAATAATCTGCATTATCGATGGATAATACACTTTTGCTAAATCTTCATCTGGAATACTATCTGGTAATCCTATATAAAAATCCAAATCAAGAGGTTTAGCAAGTTCTTCATCGAAAAAAACACCTATACTTCTTCCTTTTGGATCAACGCGACGCATAAGTTCATTAATATACATTCCCATTGTGGACAGATGATACCCATGCATTTCTCCGGGATTCCAAAGCGGTTTTTGACGTGCCATTAATTCTGCGATATAATCAAAATCTGCTAAATCATCAATTTCAAATACTTCATCTACCAAACATAAGCCCGCTTCATGAGCTAACAACTGACGAACGGTAATATTCTCCTTCCCATTTTGAGCAAATTCCGGCCAGTAAGTCGAGACTTTTTCTTCGTAATCGAGCCATCCATTAGAGTGTGCCATAGCAAGGCATATTGCCGCCAAGCCTTTTGTAGTAGAAAAAACAATTACTTTTGTGCCCTCTTCCCATTTTGATTTTGTTAAGGCATCTCTGTATCCTCCCCAAAGATCAACCACTTTTTCGCCTTTATAATAAATAGTTATAGCTGAACCATTTTCTTTACGTTGTGTGTAATTTCTAATATATTCTTCTCGAACCTCTTCGAATCCAGGTGATACATATCCATGAATCATTTTTTCAGGATGTTTTTTCACTTTGTGCGAAAGTGAACATTGACTTAAAAGCAAAGAAGCAAGTGGTAGAAATATAAATAATCGAAAAGTGTACTTATTCATAAATATTAGTTATAACGATTCTATCAAATATAAAAAAGTTAAAAGAAATTTCACGCATCATATGAATTAAAAATCCGTCTTTAAAATGAAAGTAAATTTGGTATAATACTTGCGATGATTTAATTAACGTCAAAACTCAATATAATTTCACCATTCACTTGGTTCATAAAAACAGAAAGTTGTAATTCGACTTTCTGTTTTTAATTTTTTGCCATGCTTTCACCAAAAAAAAATAGTAATTGAATTATAAAACTCTTCTTTCTTTCCTCCTTACCTTAATTACACTAATATATAAGAAAAGGTGATCTATGTTACTTTTTCTTATATATTCATATTCAGACACTTGCTTAGATGCTGGAATCTCATATCTAATATTGTAATGTTCGTCAAAACCAGTTAGTAGTTCATCTAAAAAGAATATTTTTTATGCTTTAAGTGCGTATATAAAATAAAATACTATAAAGATGAAAAGCGACGACACATTATTAGTATTAGATTATTCCTATAAGAAGAAAAAATTCTTATCTACAACTGTTACGTACATTTCATTAATCCTATTTTTTATTTTATTAGGAAGTTATAAATATCCAACCACGCGAATTAATAACAAGCTTGTTATAACAAGTTCAAATCAAATACAAAATTTACTTGAGGTTCAAATAACATCCTTGAGTAATCAAACTTTATACGACACATCACGGAGCATTAATAATCAACTAAACTTGTTATTGGTTGAATTTTATAAAAACAGAGAATATAAACCTGCATGGATACAAAACTTCAGAACAAATCATTCATTTGCTAGCATATTAAATTTGCTGGATAGTTCTGCATATTTTGGTTTTCCAATTGATTATTTTAATGTTGAGAAAATTCATTTTTTAGATACTGAAACTAAAAATCTAATTAATAATAAAGATTTTTTAAAGCAAAGAATGGAGCTAGAATTAACCACAACCTACTCTGCACTTAAATTTATGTTGTACTTAAAACATGGCATAATTGAAGCTGACACTTCTTCCGCTTTCTCATCAAATATTAAAACTTTGCCCGAAATTTTAAATAATGCAGTAAATCAATTTAACATAAAAGAAGAGATTTTATCGGTTCAACCAGATCTTGTTCAACATCGCAATTTATTAAATTCTCTTTCTTATTTTATTGATTTACATTACTCAATAAAATATACTACACCTGCATTTATTGATGATAAACTTTTGGCAAAAAGTCTATATTATACAGGGATAATAGGATCCCCTGTTTTTGATTCTACGAATTTAAAGTCAGATGCTCTGTATAAATTAGCAGAAGAATACCAAATACCAAATGATTCTTTACTAAATATTTTAACACATGAAGCATTGGTTTCATTGTTAGAATACAGGTACTTTCAAACATGCTTAAATTTAAATAGGCTTAGAAACTTAAATCAAAATGGTGATAATTATCTGTTTGTAAATATTCCGGAATTTAAATTACACGTTATAGAATCTAATAAAGAAAAAGAAGAATTTAACGTAATAGTAGGAACAACAGAAACACCAACTCCAACCCTGACAAGCAATATAGAAAAAGTAATTGCAAATCCTTTCTGGACAGTTCCTCGAAGTATAGTGAGCAATGAAATGCTTCGTAAAATTCGAAAAGATTCAACATATCTAAAAAGAAACGGATATTTTGTAATTAATAATTATGAAGAAACAGTTGATGAATCGCAAATTAATTGGAACGATGTCGATCCACTTGGAAAAAAGTATTGGATAAGACAAATAAATAGCAGCAAAAATGCCTTAGGTCAAGTTAAGTTTATGTTCCCAAATGATTATAGCGTATACTTACACGACACGCAATCCAAGGGACTTTTTAAAAAGGATAATAGAACATTCTCGCATGGCTGTATTCGATTGGAAAATCCCAACAAACTTGCTCAATATTTAACCGATAATTACAATACTCAAAACAAAAGTGATATTGGGAATCTCATTTCAGCAAATAAACGTCATATAATAGATCTTTCGGAAAAAATTGAAATACATATTCAGTATATAACATGCTCAGGAGCTCAGAATTCTGATATGATATTTTTTAATGATGTGTATAATAAAGATAAAGAAGAAATTAAGGCAATTTTTCCAAATCAGATTGAGATATAGGAATTAAGGTTGGGTGATAAATAAATAAACTAGAACCGTCTTTTATTAAATTAATTATTTCTTCAGACTCTTCAACAGGTATTGCAGGGCATCCAAAACTTCTACCGATTCTACCGTTCTTTTCTATAAAACTTTCACTTACATATTTCGCTCCGTGAATAACAATTGCTCTTTTTCGAGCATTATCATTCCATTCTGTACTTTGCCCGTCAAGTCTTAAAGAGTAACCGTGCTTACCTTGATAAGTTTCGCCTGTTACATATAATCCCAAGCTACTTTTATTTGAATGTCGTTTATTAGAAAAGGACTCTGCTATATTAACCCCAGAAAGCATTCCGTGTGCAACAAAAGTCTTTTTTAGTATTTTTTGATTTTTTAAATCCAGGATGAATAACCTTTTTTCAGTCGAAGGTTTACTAAAATCAATAATTGAAACTATACTGTCATTCTTTAACAAACCTTCATCCATCAAACTAAAATAGGTATTTAATGCAATATGAATTGCTGGTTCAGGAATTCCATGAGAAATTGCTAAATCCTCTTTCCACGATGAAAAACTGGTATCACTATAACTCACAGATTCGTTATTGTATTTTGCAAAAACTAGTGTTCCTTGAATAAAGACACATGAAAGAAGGATAATAAAAATAATAATAAGTCGATTCATTGCTGCTCTCATTTCAACGGCGAGATTAGGGATTATTTTTAAGAAAACAAAATGAAACTGTAAAAAGATGATTATCTAGGGATTGGGCATTGAGAAAACGGAATAAATATAACAAATTTTTAAAATGAGTATATACTAGGCGACTTTCCAATCTCAGATATTGATGCAACAATATCTTGCAAATAAAAGACTCAGAAATTTGAATTATTTGGTTTCTTGTAAAATCCCATTACAATGTGCTTAGATCAAAAGAAAACATCGCTTAGTATTTTTAATTTATATTTTGCTTTATTCAGTTTTTTCAAATCTGTTAGTTCCCAGCAACTATTAGATAATTTTGAGTTCAAAAACTAATACATTTACATAAAGCCGTTATGTGAAATTCAAAATTCTTATTAGTTCTGTTAATTTATTCAATCCACTAAGATTTTTAAATTTTATACCATCTCAATTCATCCTGAATGACAGTTAATAATTATGATTTTGCTACATAAAGACCTAGTTATCATCTAAAGTAAAAAATCCAGATAATCAGAACTTTAATAGTTATTCAAAAAGCAAGCATGTATTCAAAAATAATTTTATATTTACATACACTTTAGAACGTGTATGAGGTTTTTAAATTTCTTAATTATTGGTTTTGTGTTCATCTCAATTCTATTTGAGTGTGGTGATATAACTGCTCAAACTCAAATTGATTCATTAATGCATCTAGCAAAGAATGAATCAGATTGTAAAAAAAAGGCTGCTATCTTATATGATATTGCTGAATTCTACTATTATACTAACCTAGACAGCTCACTAAAATATGCGCAGCAATACCTTGAATCATCAGAAAATGCCAAAGATACTGCTTGGACAGCAGATGCTCAAAACTATATTGCATATGTATATGATGAAAAAGGGGAAATAGAACTTGCTCTGGAATATTTTCAGAAAGCCTTAGATAATTTCTTGATTTTAGAAGATTCATTCTTTATTGCTTCATGCTATATCAATATTGGCTACATGACTTCTTATGGGATGGATCAGGCCAAAGGCTTAAATTATTTTTTGGAAGCCATGCAGATTGCTGAAATAATTCAAGATACCGGATTGCTTTCTGATGCAGGATCTAATATTGCTTATTATTATGAACGTGTTGATGATAATCAAACAGCTTTGCGTTATTATCAAAAGAACCTCGAGTATAGTTTAACAACACAGGACAGTATGTCCATTGCACTATCGTATGCGAATTTGGCCAGTATTAATATTAAATTAAAAAACTTTGAGGTAGCAACACAATTGTTATTAAAATCAAAACAATCGATATCCAGTACATACAACAATTATCATTTAGCTTATTTATATTCTTCATATGTTGATTGTTATATTGCTTGTGAGCAAATAGATTCTGCTCAATTATATATAAATAGATCTGAAAATATAATAAATCAATTAGAAACTAAAATTCTAGAAGCATACCTCTACCAACAAAAGGGTTACCTGGCATTTTTGAAGAAAGATAACAAAAACTGTTTCAACTATTTAGAAAAAAGTATTTATCTTTTTAAAAAGATTAATAGCATTGAGCCTCTTTCTAAAATATATGCGAAACAAGCTGAAGCCTACGCAGTGCTTCATATGTTCCCTATGGCTTATAAATCCTTGCAGATTGCAAATTCACTAACCGACTCATTAGGCTATGGTATACTTGCTAATACCTTGGGCGAATTTGAACAAAAAAGAATCCATCGAATTGAAAACGAGAAAAATAATCTAGAGATAGAATTAACAAATCAAAAAGTTGAGAATAATAGAATTAAAATGCAAAGAAATTTGTATACTGCACTTTTCTCTATTTTGTTCTTAGGGACTATATTTTACTTCTTATTGAAAATTCGCAAGAAAAATGCATCACTTAACAACACGAATCTGTTAATAAAAGATCAGAAAGACTTAGTTGAAATAAATTTTAAAAAGCTTGAAATAAACGAAAAGAAGCTTAAAGATTTAAATGCAACCAAGGATAGATTCTTTTCTATAATAGGTCATGACTTAAAAAATCCCTTTAATGCACTTTGCGGTCTTACAGAGGTATTAATTAGCAAAAAAGAATTAAGGGATTTTAATAAAATAATATACATTCTTGAAAACATGAATAAAACAGCAAAATATGGTTATGCTTTGCTGGAAAATCTATTGGAGTGGTCTCGCTCACAAACAGGAGCTATGGAACCAAAACCAAAGAAAATCCAATTGTGCAAAACCATTGAAAAGGTTGTTCAGAATTTTAGTGCAACTGCAAACAAAAAAAATATTAAATTCAAAATCGAGGTAGACTCAGAAGTTGAAGTTTTTGCTGATGAAAACATGATTACTACAGTACTACGAAATTTAATACATAATGCAGTAAAGTTTTCTTACGAAAATGGACTTGTTAGAATTAAATCTCATAAAAAGGATGATTTCCTGGTCACCTGTATTGAAGATAATGGAATAGGTGCTACTCAAAAGGAGTTATCGGGATTATTTGCAATTGATAATCAATTGCAAAAGATGGGCACGAATCAGGAAAAAGGAACAGGTTTAGGTTTAATTTTGTGTAAAGAATTTGTAACAAAAAACAAAGGCGAAATTTGGGCTGAAGGACAAGAGAATAAAGGCTGTAAATTTAGTTTTACTTTACCTCTTTATCCTTTAAAAGATCCTGTATATCTTCAAAATTAAAATTCTACGTATACCTTTTTTCGAATTCTTCCCTTAAAATAATATCCTTATTGTTTTTTAAATGATCTGTTGCTAAAACACCATATAAATGGTCTATTTCATGCTGAAGTAATTCTGATAAATCATCTTTCAACATTTCCTTTTTCGACTCTCCAATTTCATTTTGGTATTTTATTTCTATCGATTTAAATCTTTTTGTTTTAACAAAAAATGCAACATCAAAACTAAAACAGCTATCCCAAACATCAATTTTTTCTTCGCTTTGCCAGATAATTTCCGGATTTAATAATGCGAAACTGCGATTGGGTAAACTTAGAAAAATAACCTTTTTTAGAATACCTATTTGTGGCGCAGCTATTCCACGTCCGATTTTTTTACGTTGCTGAAAATCTGTTATAGTATCTTTTAAATCGTTAATAAGATTAATTAACTCATTATTAAAAACAGTGATATCTTCAGATTTTTCTCGAAGAATTGGATTACCTAGTAATAAGATTCCTTTTACAGCCACTTTTATGTGAATTATTAATTAATCCTCAATTGAATCTTCACGCATATCAATATCTGGCAGTTCCAATATTTCTTTTGATTCAATCTTAGTAAAAGTTTCTACATCCTTTAGCTTTCTTTGGATAGCATTTGTTCGTGTACTTCGCAAAGATTCAAGTGTTCCTGAAGCTGTATTTATTTGTTTATGGGCTTTTGCTAAAACTCCTGAGAACTCTTGAAATTCATACTTAACCGCTTTTAATATATCCCAAACTTCACTACTTCTTTTTTGAACAGCAAGGGTTCTAAAACCCATTTGCAAACTACTTAATAATGCCGATAAAGTTGTTGGTCCTGTAACTGTTATTTTATATTTTGTTTGAAGTATTTCAAATAAACCAGGATGCCTTAACACCTCTGCATATAAACTCTCAATAGGTAAGAACATTATTCCAAAATCTGTTGTATGTGGAGGATCAATATATTTCTCACTAATGCTTTTAGCAAAACTTTCGATCTTTTTTATTAAACCCTTTTGAGCGATTTCTATTTCTATTTTATCTCCTTTTTCAAATGCATCAATCAGAACATGGTAATCTTCAATCGGAAATTTTGAATCAATTGGCATCCAAACTTCTTCACCTGATTCTTTTCCTGGGAGCTTCAATGCAAATTCCACGTTGGCTTGACTACCCTTTTTTGTTGCAACATTCTTTGAATATTGATCAGGTGTTAATATTTGTTCTAATATATTCTCAAGTTGGTACTCACCAAGAACACCTCTTGTTTTTACATTAGTTAAAACTTTCTTCAAATCGCCAACACCTGTTGCAATGTTTTGCATTTCACCCAAACCTTTATGCACTTGTTCCAATCTATCGCTAACTTGTTTAAATGATTCACCAAGTCTCTTTTCAAGAGTTGTCTGAAGTTTTTCATCAACAGTTTTTCTCATTTCATTAAGTTGCTGAGTATTATCTTCTCTTATTGCTTTCAGGTGCTTTGCAATTGTACTTTCTACTCCTTTTATATTTTCAGTTGCTTGTTTATTAATATCTGTTTGTTGCTTATTGAAATCTCCGAATTTTTCCCGAAGCAAATCATTTAAATCTTTTACATTTTTAGAAAACTGTTCACCAAAAGCATTAAGAGTTGTTGCTAACTCATCTCTGTTTGTTTTAGAAATTTCGTTAGTTTCTTTTCTGTTTCTCTGAAACTCATCTTTTATTGACTTTTCTGTTCGCTCTAGCGTAGAATCAAATTTAAGAATTGATGCTTCAATTTCTCTTAACTGTGGTTTTATGTCAATTGAGATTTTCTTCTTAAATCCAATTATAATATTAACTATTACAAGAATAATTAATGCTACTAATAATATTTCAATCATTTTTTAAAAATTAGTTTTGCTCAAGCATATTTTCAAGCTCTATTTTAAAACTTTCAAGTTGTTCTCTATTTTTTTTACTTCTTTCTCTTTTTATTAACTTTTTTAAATCGTCAATAGCCAAGGTATATTCTATATCGACTAAATATTTTGCTGCTCGAAGTTTAATAACATCATTTTTTTCAATTAATAATGATCTTACTTTGTCTGCCGCTATAATCGGATATAATTCTTGTAACTCATCCATTGCTGAAATTATTTCGCTTTTCTTTCCTACCTCAAGTTGATTAAGCAGTTCTTCAAGTTTATTTTGTACATCAGCATCAAGTTTAACCTCTTTAGAAAACAGATTAGGTCGAAATACGTTGCTGTCGTAGAATACAAAATCTTTATTGTAAGTCCAACGAACCATTCTCGGAATCATCCAACGCATTCCTGGTGTTATTTCAGGTTGAGTATTTGTGATAAATATATTCCCGTTCCCAAATTTTGTAGTAAAAAACAAAGGACTTCCAGGGTCAGACGTTCTATTTCCTACAATCACAATGTTTGATGTATCTAAAATCTGTAACTCCGGACGACCATTTATCCCAATTAGCAAATTTTCTTTATCAGCTAATTCTGGAAAAATTTTCTTGCCTTCATCTGAAAGTTCAAAATTTATCAAGCCAGAATAAAACTCGGTTTTAATGCTTTCATTAATAGAGACATCAATAATATCAAGGGATTGGCTTTTCAAGTTTTTTAATAGTAAACAGCATTCATTTGTAAACCCAATTGCTCCCTTTTTAGATATAAATTTTTTTAATATATCTGAAATTTCCTTATCGAGTTTATCAATTACTTGTCCATTTTTCAAAGCAGGAAAAATCAAAACATCAATATTTTCAAGTTTTGTTTTTAATACATCAGCATCAGTTAAAGTAACATAAACAATTCCGCCGTCAATTTTTAAAGCCTCAGCAATATATTTGATATTGGTATATTCAAATCCCGTTGTTTTATAAATACCAACAACAATAGTTTCCTCATTTAAAGCTGCTTTCCTTACATACTCAGTTTTCTCGTTTGTTTTGCCACACGAATTAATGATAAAAAAGGATATTAAAACTAGAATATAAAGCCTTATTTTTTTCATTTGTTAAACGTTTATTTAATTCAAAATTACTGTTAAAATAATCTATAATAAAGCTATTAAAAATAATAATTTAATCTCTAATTATAAAGGTCGTTTTCAATTTAAAACAACATAACAATGTAATCCCTTATACAGTCGTCACTTTTTGTTGATCATATTTCGGTATTCATTCATTTGTTCATTACGCAATGTTAAAGCTAAATTGTAATGTTTAATTTTCCATCCATCTTTACATTTAACTAGCACACCTGAACCTCTACAAATTCCCATGTGAGTATTTAATAATTCATCAAACCATGCATAATTCATATCCTCTGAAAATTCCCAGAAACGATTGTACGGTGTAAAAGACCAAGCTGTATCTTGTTCAAAATATTTAATTCCCCAATTCATAAACTCGTGCTTTAACCAACGTTCTTTTGAATCTGTCCCCAAATAAACTGCATTTTCATCTAAGCTTCCAAAAAAAACATTTTCATCAGCAACAGCTGCAGCATGGTGCCAATTATTAATAAATTCATTTAATTTTATGATTTCAGTTTCCTTATTATTATTACTATTATTGCTTGAACATGAAACAATAAAAAATAAGCTAATTACTAAAATTATAGTTGTCCTCATAATTAAAATTCAATTTTCACAATTTAAGGATTCGTTTTCAAAAATCAACTAAATAATACCTAATTTAAAACATGCGTTTACTATTAGAGTATATTATCAAATCTATTAACTTTACCCAAAATTAATATTCATTTATTTTTTTAGCATTTACAAAAAATGAGCAAATACAAAAATATATTTCTCGATCT
>JAQIBH010000075.1 GCA_027859205.1 Bacteroidales bacterium
TTTCAGATTTGCAGTCACCCACAACACCCTTGCCAATCGCTAATGCTTCCTATCAACTCGGCGCATACAGAGACTTACACTCTGTCAGATTATTACCATGCCCGACATACTAAAAAAGGCATAAAATATATTTTTTTATGCCTTTAGTTTTCTTTTAAATTTCTCGTTCTGTTTTAATATAATTTATATTACGCTCTTTTAAATAATTTAAAATGTAATTATAACAAACCTCATTTTTGCCAACCAGTTCAGGAGGGAATATTCCTTTTTCGTTAAAAACATTATTCAAAATCATATCGGCTGTAGCTGTGGCAGTAAAGCCAGTTGTACGCGCCATTGATGATAATTTTTCAATGGGATCATATTCATCATATAAATCATAAACGATTTCTTTATTTACACCATTTTCTTCACCTTGAACCACTATCCGCATAATGGTAAACTCTTTATCTTCAGGATTTAACTTCCAAGCTTTGAATAATATTTCCGATGTAATATCAAATGGCACAAACTCTTGTCCCTTAACTTTCAAAGGTTCTTGATCTAAAAAACCAGCTGCTTTTAATGCTTGTATCATTCTAATATGACCCGGAAAACGAAGTGTTTTTTCTTTCATATTTGGAATATTATTCAAAGTATAAATCAAAGATCGTAATCCATCTGAATTAAATGCTTCTAATGTTCCTGCATTCTCAAATTCTAATAATTCGGTATCACTCATTGCAGGTTTAACTACAATTTCTCTTTTTTCAACATATCGGGCTGGGCGTGTATATTCTTCGATAACATCGCAAGGAGAAAATGGCGCTTTATACTCAAAGGGGAATGTACGAACCTTTGGTAAACCTCCAACCATATATTCAAAATTTTCAATTTTCATAAGCTCATTATGGTAACCTGCTATAATATTTGGTATTCCGGGAGCAACACCACAATCCATAACTACAGTTACTCCATGTTCTTTAGCCATTGAATCAAGATCTAAAACACCTTCTGGAAGAAACGAAATGTCAACTAAATCTTTTTTATTTTTAATGACACTTTTCATTGTTTGTAATCCTAAAAAGCCTGGTACTGCAGAAATAACTAAATCAAAATCAGCAATTGCTTTTGAAAGAATTGCTTCATTTGTAACATCTAAAACCTCTGTTTCTATCTCATAATTGCTTGATAAAAAATCTAAAGAATCCTTATCTATATCAACAGATTTTACTTTATATTTTTTTGATAAATCGATTGCCATTGCTTTACCGACCATGCCTGCACCTAGTATAATAATTTTTTTCATTTTAATAAATTTGATGATTTAAAATTTACACCGCTAATTAACTATTTGTAAGAATATTTAAAATTTACTCGAGATTATAAGCCATTAAAGCGATTTAGGAATTTTATCGTATTTTTTCGTTGAAGTGTCATAGGTTTCAAAGTTAATAATATTATTTAAAACATTTATATTTACATCTATTGCAATTATAATCGTTATACAATATCTTTATATCTCAATGTTAAACTTTTAAATTTATCAATATGAAATATTTTATTACTTTATTATTCTGGATAACAACCATAACACTAAATGCTCAAAGCATAGAAAATTTAAAAATAAAGCAAAATGGTGGCGAAATATTGTTCCAATATGACCTAAAAGGGTCAAATGAGGATATTTTTAAAGTTAATTTTATGTATTCAACAGATAATAAAGACTGGCTAAATGTTGAAAAAATCTATGGCGATGTTGGAGATAGCGTATTAACGGGAAATGATAAAAATGCAGTTTTATGGCTTGACCATTTACCACAGGTCACCGAAAAGTTATATTTTAAAATCACAGCTGAATATTATACAATTAATAAGGAAAAAGATGGAACTCTTTCAGATAATGTTGGCAATACTTACAAGTGGATTAGGTTAGGCAAAAACAAATGGATGACTCATAATTTAAAAACACAAAAATCAGAGGATAATTGTGGTGCTTATTTTAATAATTCGAATGCACGAAATGCTTGCCCGGATAATTGGCAACTACCAACTGATGAAGATTGGATGGATCTTGAAGTTAAATTTGGAGTTAATAATGAAAAGGTAAAAGAACATGGCTTACGCGAAATTAATTTAACTGAGCTTACCAATGCTGGTTTTTCAATAAATGAGTGTAATTATAATGCATCATTATATCCAAATCAAAAGGCAATAGCTTTTTGGACAGCTTCACAAAATAAGATGCTTTATACAGGTTATTCCGATAAATACTTTGCACGAATAATTCGAATTGATGAAAATAAAATCAGTAAAGAATTACGAATGAAAACAGAAGAATTAAATGTCCGCTGTGTGCAAAGCGCTATTTATCTTGCAAAAATAGAAGCTGATACAGAAACTGAAATAGATTTAAAACCTTTAGGCGGAGTCATTAAGCATCCATATACTGGCGAAAAACTTGAGTGGCAGTATATTGGTGAAGCAATTTGGCAAAAACAAGATATTACAGGAAGCTACTTATATAAAGAAACATCGGATAGATGTCCAACAGGATGGCGATTACCGGAAAAAGAAGAATGGGAAAAGCTTCTTAAAGAATTCAAACCATCAATTAAACTTGCAAATCATAAGAAAGTTCTAAGCGATAGACTTAGCACTTCAGGAATATGGAGCTTTAACCTTAGCAGTGATGACTATTGGTTAAACACACATTATTATACTTATAATACTTTCTGGATTAATGAAAAAGATAAAGGAGACAGTGAAAAAACAATGTTTTTTCTTAGTAATAAAAAAGGTAAGGCCGAATGGGTTAAAAAACAAACAAACGAGAAGGCTAAAGTACGGTGTGTTTTAGATAATGCTAATTTTATTTCTAAAAAAGATGCTATTAAAAAAGGAACTTTAATTGATAAAAGAGATAGTAAGGAATATGGATTTGTTGAAATAGACGATCAAGTTTGGATGTCGGAAAATTTAAGTTTTGACTTAGGTGAGAACAGCTCATGTAGAGATAACATTAAAGCCGATTGTGATTTATTTGGTTATATGTATAATATTGAGGTTGTTAATACTGGCTGTCCGGATGGATGGCGGTTACCTACTTCTCAAGAATGGAAATACCTTTTAATAAATAAAGCAGCAAACAACCTTAAAATATTATATCCTTTTGGTGGAACAGGTTTTAATCTTTTACTTGGTGGTGAAATGATGTACGACGAAGAAAAAAAATCAGATTTTTACACTGCAAATTATTTATTTAAAGACGGTGAAAAGACAGGATATTATTATATTGATTCAAATGGGAAAGTTGAATTAAATAAAAAAGCAAAGAAAAGGGATTTTTATTATGTAAGATGTATAAAAAAATAATATTAAAAGTTACCAATGTAACAATCCAGACCAATTGCTTGGATTTTTTTATAAATTAATCGGGGCTTACACTGCTCCAATTTTCGCCAGATTTTATACGATATAATTGCATAACGGATACACCATACCTTCTAGCAATAATTTTCATTCGAGTTTTTCTATTGGGATCGTTAATTTTACGTTTTATTAATTTCACCTGCGATTCTGTAAGTTTTGAATAAGCTCTAAATCCTTCTTTACCATTATTCTGCCACCCAGGCATACTAATATCTTGATGAACTCGCTTCTCTTTTTCACTAGCCCATTTAAGATTTTTATAATAATTATTATGTTTGTTATTATCTATATGTATTACTTGAGTTTGAATTTCGGTAGGCTCTTCAAGAAATAAGGTAGCTACTAAACGGTGGATATACCATCGGATTTTATTTCCAAATTTATCTTTTATTATGAATGTCTTGTATTTTCCTGTACCACCGGATTTTAACAATACACCCCTTTCGTTATAATAAAAGCTCATAACTTTTCCGTAATTTGAAATCTTATACTTACTTTTTTCTAAAAGATTATCAAATTTCAGGTCGAGCCATTCTTCGTCCCAAAAACTTTTAATTTCAATATCCTCCATTTACTACAATTATAATAGGTAAATCAAATTTAATATCAATACGATAAAATCAATTGAACTTTAATTAAACATTCTAAAACATAAAAAGTTTAAATGTTTGGAAATAAAGAACTGAGTTAACAGAATTTTACCAAAAATACTAATTTAATTACATCTCAAGCCATTTATGGCTAGAATTTAATAGAATATATAAATTTAAGAGATTTTAGAATCTATGTCAACTTTAATCGAATAATAATGTCTATAAATTTATTATTATTTCTAAATCTTCTTTTGAAACATTTATTAAACCCGATGCAGGCAGTCTTTTTGTAAGTTCAATCCAGTTTTCATCTAAATCAAAAACATACTTAAAAATAGGTAAAGCTTCTTTTAGTCTTCCATTATTTGCAAGTGCAACAGCTTTCCAATATTTCATTTCTAAATTAGCCGGAAACATTTGCTCAGCTGCTCCATACTCTTCAAGAGCCAAATCCATATCGCCGTGCTCAATTGCTAAATCGCCGTTATTCATATGCTCATATGCACGATGCACTTTCAATAATCTTTCAAGTTCTGGTAATGGGTCAGAATGATCATCAACTCTTAAATCGATTTTTTTATCCATCCATTCATATTCAACAGGTTTATTACTAACTACCAATAAAACGGCTGATTGTCTTCCACGAATATCACCACCTGCTTTTTGGGCAGCAAGCATAACTTTTACAACTCGTTCGGCTATAGGAAGATCTGGATTCTCTTCAAATGTTTTTGCCATTACAGGAACAACATTATCGTTGAGCATCATATTTGCTTGCACAGAATAATTTTCTCCTATAATATTTTGGGCAGATGCTACACATTTTTCACCTGTAAACGAATGAGCATTTCCTGAAGCATCTAGCATAGCTAACTGTCTAAAATCACGACCTTCATCAGCAGTAATCAATATTTTAACAGTTTCTTCTGCTGTTTTTCCTTCCGACATTAATTTTAAGCCATCGGGTCCAAAAGCTGGATTAACAAAAGATTGTGTAGCAACAACTCCTACTCCGGATTTTGCCCATGAAACAATTGAACCAACAGAAAACCAATGGCTTTGGACACCAACGGCAAGATCTCCAGTTACAGGATCTTGAGCAACAATAGAAAATGTATGAGCGAATGGTTCTTTGTTTGAATAAGTTTGTGCGTTTAAACCTACATATAAAAATAACAAACTGCTAATTATAAATAACTTATGTACAAAACACTTCATGATTATAGTTTTTGTTTATTTTAAAAATATTCTATTTTTCTAACTCTAATCCCAATTCCGATCCTTTATTAACGGCAGGAATTCCTTCTTTCATCCATTTTGGCATTGGTTCAGCTTTAAGGTAATGATCAAAAAACTGAGCTAATCTTATCTGAAAATCATACTTATCTCGAACGATTGTTGGCCAATGATCCGCTTCATTATAATTTAGTAACCATGCTTGTTTCCGCATCCTACGCAAAGCAATAAAAAACTCAACTCCCTGGCTAAAAGGTACAGCACCATCATCAGCGTTATGCATAATAAGTATTGGCGTTTGAATTTTATCTACAGTAAAAATTGGCGAATTTTCAAGATATCGTAGGGGCGATTCCCAAATTGATTTACCTACACGACTTTGAGTGTGTTCATACTGGAAAGAACGATTTCTTCCTGACCATAACCTTATACCGCCATAAGCACTAAACATATTCACTACCGGAGCACCAGACTCAATTGCCGCAAATAAATTAGTTCGTGTTGCCAAATATGCAACTTGATACCCTCCCCAACTGTGACCTTGAGCTGCAATATGTTTTTCATCAACAAATCCTTCAGAAATAAGTTGTGTAATTCCAGGCATTACACAATTAAAAGCATCCTCGCCCGGGTAGCCTTCTTTATAGTAAATATCCGGGTTAAAAATTATATAACCATTACTTGAATAATAATGATAATCGACAGTTGAACGATGCGCTTCAGGTATTTGATGACGGTACAATCCTTGTGACGATTTTTCGTAAAAATTCACAATCATAGGATACTTCTTTTGGGGATCGAAATTTTCAGGTTTTATTAATAAGCCTTCAAGTTTTCTACCATCTAGCGATGTCCAACTGTATAATTCTTTTGTTCCCCATAAAAAATCCCTTTGCTGTGGATTTACATCACTAATTGTTTTGGACTTTTTAAAACCGTTCTCGCTTATTAATAAATCAGGGAAATGATCAAATGTTTCTTTTGTATAAATAAATACATCAGCATCTTTTGCTTTTATTGGTGTGTTCAATTTATATCTTCCCGATATTAATTCGTTAGGAATACCCTGTTTTTGTAAAGACATTTTGTAATACCCATCATTTCTGGAAACATCGTTATGTCCTTTTAAATAAATTACTTTCGATGGATCAACTCCTTCTTCATCATCTAATCTAAAATCAATTACTCGATAACTAATTCGAGATTGTTTTCCTTTGATGGTAAGGTTTACAGGATTAATTTTATTTTCCGGATCAATTTTCCAAATATCAAATCTATCGTAAATCAAAATTGCTTCATCATTTATTAACCAACCAGCCGTTCCATAGCTACTTGCTGGATTTGGAATATCATTTAGTTCATCAGCAACTTGGACTTTACTCGAAGTGGTCAGTTTAAACTCTTTACTAGATGAAATTTTGTAAGTATTCCAACTAGTATCCATAGCGTTATACCAATATAAGAATTTTCCTTTGGGAGATACATTAGGATGAGCTCTGCAATCCTTCTTAATCATTGTTGCTTTACCCGAATAAATATCTATCAAGTAAAAGTCGTTATGTTCTGGATAGCCTTCCCACATTGTTTGAACAGAATACGGCAAATTCGACCAAGCCAATACTTTATCTGAATCGCCTTTATTTATCAGGCTTACACCTGTTAAATTAGGTGTTTCAAGCTGAACAATCTTCTTTTCATCAATATGATAAATAGCCAAATATGATTTTTTTAAATCATCAGCTTTTGAATATATTTGTTCTGAATGTAAAACAGATTCGTTCCAATGCCAAACATCCAGTTTAGCAATTTCATCGTCGAGAATAGTCGTATCATTTTCTGGTTTAATAGTTTGAGTTCCGAAAAATATTCGATTATTATATTCTGAAAAAGTGATTTTACCATTTGAACTAACTTCCCAATCTTTAGAAATACCTTGATCCTTGCTATTTACAACTTTTTTTGCAGAACCTTGACCATCCCATAAATACATAGAATAGCTTTTGATTTTATTTTCTGTAGTATCAGCAAGAAGTGCAAGCAATGATCCTTTTTTATTCAATGATATTTGTTTGTAAGATCCTTTTCCAGTTAATATTTCAGTTTGTTTTTGAGCTATTAAATCGAAATAATAAACTCCTGGTTGAAATTCTTTATCGTCGCCGGTTGAAACAAATGCAAGCATTTCTTTTTCTTTAGCAAAATAATAATCTGTTACAAATGGAAACTTTACAGTTGTATTTTTTTCAAGATTATGAATTGTAAATGCATATCCACTCTCTTTTGATTCTTTCTTTATTTTTTCATCAACATCCTTTAAACTTGTATCTTTTACAATTACTGTTTTGGTTTGATATGCTAACCATCCTGACCACTTTGTAGGCACTTTATGCGATTTCAGATTATAAATTGTGTCGAGATTCCCACTTTTAATATTGTAGACGCCCAACTTATTTAATGGCAGATCTTCTTGCTTTGTTTTTTTCAGCTTTAATTCCCGAATCTCATTTTCAGTAGATTTTATTGTGAAAACCACAAATCTGGAATCAAATGTAAATGTGGCTTCTAAAGCTGAATTAATTGTATTAAGTTCAATTCCTTTTTTATCAACAATTCTTAAAATAGGATCTCCTTTCCACGGTTCTGATTTGTAAACTACAGTATTACCATCATTCGAAATCATTTTCTCTGTAATTCGATTCCATTTAAGGATATCGTCAAATGTTAAAGTTTTTTTATTGCTTTGAGCAAAAACTGTAATTCCTATAAGAACACCAAATATTAGAATTGTAAGCTTTTTCATTTAATAATTTTTAATCAGATTAATAACTTTATAATGTTTAAAGATACCAAAAAACCTAATTGGTTTAAAAATGATCTTTTAAATTAAAAAAGGGCCATATTTCAATAAAATTGGTATGACCCTATAATTAGTACGATCAGAAATTTATACTCTATAATTATTTTGTTTCCTTTGATGCATACTTTTTAAATACCCAGCCATCTTCATTCCATTTTACTTCATCTAAAACATTTGAAATGTAATATGAAGCCAAGAAATTAAGTTTTATATACGTTAAGAATGTTTCTCCAGAATAATCTTGATTTATATCATCGAAAGGAGAATGATATGTTTTTTCCATCCATTTATCGGTATACTTTTGAGCATCAATTTTAGAATTAACAGCAGTATAACCACTTCCAATATTTAAAGCCGGAACTTCATTTTTAATAAATGAAATCTGATCACTTCTTTCTAAATACATATTTTCTTCC